>JAHHLP010000175.1 GCA_018679295.1 Rhodothermia bacterium | reverse complement strand
GTATGTACGTTCGGCGAATACCGTCCTGCATGTCCACACCGAACGTACCCTTGGCCGTCAGATTCTCCATCAGGTTGTAGGTGATGGAAAAATTACCCAGGATTCGCTCCTGGTCGGTGATGTCCGTTATTTGCTGAAGGAGAGCGACGGGATTTCGGATATCGCGAGCAAACTCGTTGAAATCGCCGTTTGAGTCGCGCACGGGTTCTGTGGGCAGAAACGCGACCATCGATTTGATGGCGCCGGCTTCAAAACCGCTTCCCTGGTTGAAGAAACCGTGGTTGCGCTTCAGGTAGGATCCGGTCAGGTTGACATCAAAATTCAGCTTGTCGTCGAGTACGGTAGTGGTTCCGTTCACCCGTGCTGTGACGCGCTCGATTCCGGTGTTCAACAGTAGCCCTTCTTGATCGAGGTAGCCGACTGAAGCACGGAAAAGAGTGTTCTCTGTGCCGCCGGAAAGTGAGACGTTGTGATTGTGCGACAGCGTTGACTGAGTTGTCGCATCCTGCCAATCTGTCGACACGGTCGATGATGGGCTTTGTCCCAGAACGTCACTGAGAGCCTGACGGTATTCGTCCGCAGATAGGATATCCAGCTGGTTCGCAAATGAGCCAAAGGAAACCCTCCCGTTGTAGTCGACCTGAACGGCTCCGGCCTGACCTCTCTTGGTTTCGACCAAGATCACGCCATTGGCTCCCTCTGATCCATAAATTGCGGTGGCCGCCGCGTCCTTCAATACCTGGATGGATTTGATATCCTGCGGGTTGATCATCGCCAGCGGATCCGTCGTGTTGGATGCCTCAACGCCTCCCTGGTCGACGCCACCGGGCGTCATATTTGTGTTGTTGATCGGGATCCCGTCGATTACATACAGTGGCTCGTTACCGGCACTGATGGAGGATGTGCCGCGAATGCGGATACTGGTCCCGGCTCCAGGCTCGCCGCTGTTGGGTGCGACATTCACGCCCGATATGCGACCTGAAAGCATATCCTGAGGGCTGGTTACCTGGCCCACGCTTGCCTGCCCGACGTCCACCGACGAAACCGCTCCGGTGATCTCACCCCGGCGCTGCGTACCGTAACCAACAACAACAACCTCGGAAAGAAGAGCTACGTCCTCCTGCAAGGCAACATTGATCGTTGTCTGATCAGTAATGGTGACCTGCTGGGGCAGATAACCCACGAAGGAAAAAACGAGCACGTCGCCGGTGTTGACCCGAATGCTGTACGTTCCATCAATGCCGGTCGCCGTTCCGGTCATTGTCCCTTGAATGGCGATGTTCACGCCGGGGAGTGGAAAGTCTGAATCAGCATCAGTTACCGTACCTGTCACCGTCATATCCTGGGCGAAAACCAGAGTCGAGGATCCAAGTACGAACACGGCGGAAAGCAGTATCCGTCTAAACATGGCTGGAAAGAGTTGATTTGAACAACCTTGAAGTCAAGCGGAAGAGTTGCCACATGACGGCGACGTGACTCCTCACTTTCACGAAACCGCACGCCTTCCGTATCAACTCTGAAAAAGTACAGAAAAAATGACTGTAAAGAAAAGGTGAACCGGCGTCTAATTGTGCCCAAATCAGGCAACTGCAGCGCACATTGTTTGGTGTAACAAGAATGTAAGCGTGCTTTCGCCGAGTTTTCCGGCGGAAATGCATGGAATTCGAAGAAAAGGCAAAGAGGCTGGCAATCCGTCGTTCTTGCGCGGCAGCCCTCTCTAATG
The DNA here is from genome assembly GCA_018679295.1 of Rhodothermia bacterium. Lineage (GTDB taxonomy): Bacteria > Bacteroidota > Rhodothermia > Rhodothermales > JABDKH01 > JAHHLP01. The sequence continues at coordinate 8,138 of JAHHLP010000175.1, read as the reverse complement.
GTCGCAGATAGCCCGGTCCCGCAACCCATGATAGACCGGACGACACCCGACTCGAATCAGCTGTGAATCAATACTGCGGAATTGAAGGATCGACCTCGTCGCTCCACGCCAGTATGCCACCCTTGAGGTTGCGAACCCGTTGCCAACCGGCTTCGAGAAGCAGCTTCGTCGCGCGCGCCGAACGGGCACCGGAACGACAATGGATCACTACGTCGGCCTCATATCCAGCCCGAATCTCATCGAGTCTCTCCGGCAGCTCTTCGACAGGAATTAGTTGGTCCGCTCCCATGCTTGCTATCTCATCCTCGATGGGTCTGCGAACGTCGAGCAGGAATGGTCGCGAGCTGCCACTGAGGGCGGCGAACTCGGCTACGGTGATTTCGGGCACGTTCGTATGGATGGCGGGGGCGTGACCGATCGGGGGCAATCCGCAGAACTGCTGGTAGTCGATCAGTTCCGTTTGCGTCGGGTGGTCACCGCACACGGGGCAGTCCGGATTGCGCCGGAGTTTCAATGTGCGGAACGATGACTCTAAAGCGTCAAACAGGAGAAGTCGCCCGATCAGTGGGTCACCGGCGTCGAGAATCAGCTTGATGACCTCGCTGGCCTGCAGGGATCCGACGATGCCGGGCAACACTCCCAACACCCCGCCTTCGGCGCAGGAAGGAACGAGGCCGGGAGGCGGCGGCTCCGGATAGACACACCGGTAGCATGGGCCGTTCTTCGCACCAAACACCGACACCTGGCCTTCGAAGCGGAAGATGGAGGCGTACACGTTCGGTATGCCCGTCATGACTGACGCGTCGTTCACGAGGTATCGTGTTGGGAAATTGTCGGTGCCGTCGGCCACCAGGTCGTAACCCTGAAAAATGTCCAGAGCATTCTCGCTGCTGAGGCGCGTCTCGTACAGGTCGATCTCCACATTCGGATTGATTTCCGCAATCCGGTCGCGGGCAGACTCGAGCTTGGAGCGGCCCACATCGCTCGTACCGTGTATGACCTGCCGCTGTAAGTTGGACGAATCGACCACGTCGAAGTCGACGAGGCCAAGTCGCCCGACTCCGGCTGCCGCCAGATAAAGCGCGAGGGGGGAGCCGAGCCCACCCGTTCCAATCAGCAGAACCGATGCGGCCTTAAGCTTCTTCTGCCCCTCGACCCCGACCTCGGGGAGAATAAGGTGCCGGTTGTATCGCTGATATTCTTCCGGGGAGAGGTCGACATGCCCGGTGAGAGTGTCTATCGTCTGAGTCATGGCTGGTGGTGGATTGGATGGTTATGCGAACCTCCGGTTAGAATCTCGCTACGACGGCTCCCCCGGCGATGGACGGTACTATGGACAGCTCATCGGCGTGACTTACAACGGTGTGCTCCCTATCGAGGTGCCGGATGTCTTCGTCGCCAAGGTAGATGCTGACGAAGGATCGAAGGTTACCATCTCCGTCGTAGAGATGCTGGCGCAGCGACGGGTAACGGTCAGTCAGGTGCTGGAGCACGTCGGCCACCGTTGAGCCGGCCAGCTCTACGCTTTTCTCGTTGCTCGTGAAAGACCGCAAGGCGGTCGGAATGTTGACCTTTATTTTTTGAACGTGGTTCGTCTGGGTAGACATTATTCGTGCCCGTGTGTGGTTGGTGATTCGTTCTGAAGTTCCTGAATATCTTCTGCGATGAATCGTGAACGATCGTGAGCGAGGGTCCATGCTGTCAGGTCGTCAGCTGCGCCCCCCAGCACCGATTGGATCAAGTACACGTATGTCGGAAATGTCGCCTGTTCGAGATCCGTCTGTGATGGCTGCGCCGGATGATCCGGGTGCGAATGGTAGAACCCGACTACGTCGAGTCCCCGTCGGTCAGCATCCTTCGTTATTCGAAACAAGGTCGGGGCGTCGATGAGGTAGCGTCGCTCTCGATGCGCTTGACTGGTGTTGTCGGCGGCGACGGCTTCGAGAACGCGAACACTTTGCCCGAACTCACCGAGCAGCACGCCGCAGCATTCCTCGGGGTAGGTGGCAGCCGCGTGGCTGCGAATGGCGTTGGTGGTGGTGTGAGTTATTTGCATCTTCCGTGGTCGCCCGGCTTCGTCCGGGACTATTCGCTGGCGCTCTTGAGCTCTGGAAGCCGGTTGTCGTGCCGGCAGGAAAGCGAGTCGCTGAGGTACCGAGCGCCCGTGTCGCACAGGATCGTAACAACCGTACCTGACTCAAGTTGGAGCGCCACTTTGTATGCAGCTAGGACGTTGGCGCCGGCGGACACGCCGACGAGCAACCCTTCCTCCCTTGCGAGGCGGCGGGCCATCGCGACAGATGCATCGGAGTCGATCTCAACCGTCTCATCCGGAAGGTCGGGGGAGAAGATGCCGGGGCGGACAGCCGTGTCGAGATGCTTGACCCCTTCCATGGCGTGGATCGGCGAGTCTGGCTGCACGGCAATGCAGGTGATCGTCTGGTCCTCATGTTTGAGGCGGCGGGTGACGCCGGTAAACGTTCCGGTTGTCCCCAGTGCGCACACGAAGTGCGTCACCAGTCCATTCGTCTGGTCGAGTATCTCCTGTCCCGTCCCGTCAAAATGAGCTCGCCAGTTGCCCGGGTTGTTGTACTGATCCGGATAGAAGTAGCGGTTCGGTTTGGCAGCGACGATTTCGCGAACGACACGTTGCGCGCCGTCCGTTCCCTCGAGAGGATCTGTTACTATCAGCTCGGCCCCAAACGACCGTAACAAATCCTTTCTTTCCTGCGAGGCATTCTCCGGAAGAGCGAGTTCTACCGGGAAGCCCATGGCCGCTCCGATCATCGCGTACGCGATCCCTGTGTTGCCGCTTGTTGCATCGATCAGGGTTTGGTCCGGTGAGAACTGCCCCGAAGAGATGCCGTCAAGGACCATGCGAAGGGCCGGACGGTCCTTGACAGAGCCGCCGGGATTGAGGTGTTCGGCCTTCGCAAATAAACGAACGCCGGGCTTGAGGTCGCCACCAATTCTTTTCAGTTCGAGGAGCGGCGTGTTTCCGATCGACTCAAGAACCGCCGGCAGGCGAATGGCTGCCGCGGGCCGATTCTGATCGGGCCTGACGATACGGAGTCCGGTTGCGATTGACGTCATTGGAAAAAGCAATTCAATAGAAAAAGCCCCTCTGGAATATCCGGAGGGGCTTCGCTGGATCAGTTATACGATTAAACGGTGTCTACCTGATGATCGTACAAATGCGCATGGCCCCTCTCGGCATACAGCAGCACGCCGGACAACAGCAGGTCGCTATGGAGACCAATTCACGCATGGTGTTCTTTGCTTAGGTGTCCGAATCAACAGTGGCGTTACACTGCTTGTTCCCTTGCGGGACGCAGCAGAGGTATCCAATGATCGGCACTGCCGTGCCGATTTGTTTTTTGGTTCATGCGCTTAACGTATTCGTTTCCTGGCCGGCTGGCGGGCTGGCCGCTCTGGGTTTCCAGCCAGTCTCGCACGATCTCGCTCATGGCATCGGTCTCGATGAGGAACGAGTCGTGACCGTAGGGTGACTCGAGGATTTTCAGCCGTGCGTTGGGAATCGTGCGGGCAAGTTCTCTCTGCTCCGCGACGGGATAGAGGACATCGCTCGAGATCCCGATCGCAAGGCACGGCTGTTTTATCGATCCAAGCGCGGCTTCATAGGAGCCGCGTCCGCGGGACACGTCGTGCGTATCCATCTGCTTCGTCAATTGCACGTAGCAGTTCGCGTCGAAGCGATCGACGAGCTTCCGGCCTTGATGACGCAGGTAGCTTTCGGCCGCGAAGATGGGCTGTCCGGTTTCGTCTCTTTCGGGCATCGTATCGCGTCCGAAGCGCCCTGCAAATTCGTCGGGCGATCGGTACGATACCATGGCCATCATCCTCGCGGCGGCAAGCCCGGCTTCTGGCTGCGCGGCAGTGTCGTAGTCGCCACCCAGCCAGTTGGGATCCGCGTAGATCGCTTGTCGCTGCGCTTCGCTCCAACTGATGCACCATGCGGAGTGTCTCCCGCCGACGGCGATCGGAATGAGTGACTGCACCAGGTCGCCCTCGAATGCCCACTCGAGAACTTGCATGCCTCCCATCGACGCACCAATCGCTGCCACGACGCGCCGTACCCCGAGCCGATCGAGGAGCACCCGGTGGGCAGCTACAGTGTCTCGAATGCTGATCTTCGGAAACCTCGGCCCATACGGACGCTCCGTATCAGGGTCGACCGCAAGCGGTGAGGCGGAGCCGTAGGGTGATCCGAGCACGTTGGCACAAACGACGAAATACCGTTCGGTATCTATCGCCAGTCCCGGTCCTACGATTCCCGGCCACCAGGCCGCGACGTCGCTGCTTCCCGTGAGCGCGTGGCAGATCAGGACGGCGTTCGTTCCGGCGTCGTTGAGGCTTCCCCAGGTTTGATACGCCACTGGTGCTTGCCGCAGCGTCTCACCGCACTCGAGCTCGAGCGCGTCGATTCGAAGAATGTCGGCGGTGCCGCTCTGTTGCGACGGCTTCGTTGAATGTCGGCCGTTTAATGTCATGAGACCGGAACCGGCTCGGCGGTTCGTGCTAGTGCCTTCTCGAAGTCAAGCTTGATGTCGTCGATGTGTTCGATTCCAACTGAGACCCGGATGAGGTCTGGCGTAACACCGGCCGACAGCTGCTCCTCCGCCCCAAGCTGTTGGTGCGTCGTGGAGGCCGGGTGGATCACCAGCGTCTTGGCGTCGCCGACGTTGGCAAGGTGGCTTGCAAGTTCCACGCCGTTGACAAAGGCCTGACCGCTTTCGAGCCCGCCCTTTACGCCAAAGGCAAGGACCGCACCGAAGCCGTTCTTTAGATACTCTTTGGCTCGCTCGTGGTAGGGGTGGTCGGAGAGGCCGGGGTAGCTGACCCACGCGATTTCGTCTCGCGCTTCGAGCCACTTGGCAAGCTCCAGCGCATTACTGCAGGCGCGTTCCACCCTGAGCGATAGCGTCTCCAGCCCCTGTAGCAAAAGGAACGAGCCGAACGGATTCTGGCACGGTCCGAAGTCGCGAAGTCCTTCAACGCGCGCCCTTATGATGAAGGATACGTTGACTCCGAGGACACCCTCAGGTCCGAATGTCTCCCAGAAATTAAGGCCGTGATAGCCGGGGGAGGGTGTGGTGAATGTGGGGAAGCGACCGTTGTCCCACGGGAAGTTTCCGCCGTCCACGATTACACCGCCGATGGTCGTGCCGTGTCCGCCGATCCATTTTGTCGCGCTGGCCACTACGATGTGTGCGCCGTGCTCGAGGGGACGGAAGAGGTAACCGCATGCACCAAAGGTGTTGTCGACGACCAGCGGGACACCGCTTCGCTCGGCGACCGTGGCCAGTCGGCGGAAGTCCGGGATGTTGAAACGGGGGTTGCCGATCGTTTCGACATAGATAGCCTTTGTGCGATCGTCGATTAGTCGCTCGAAGTCGTCGGGGTCGTCTCCCTCGACAAACTTAACGTCGATACCAAGCCTTGGGAGGCTGACCTTGAACTGGTTGTATGTGCCGCCATAGAGGTAGCTGGTGGAAACAATGTTGTCGCCTTCCTCAGCCAGAGTTGCGAGCGCGAGAAACTGAGCGGCCTGTCCGCTCGATGTTGCCAGCGCCGCCACGCCGCCTTCCAGTGCCGCCACGCGCTGTTCGAACACGTCCGTAGTCGGATTCATGATCCGCGTGTAGATGTTGCCGAACTCTTTTAGCGCAAAGAGATTGGCTCCGTGCTCCGCATCGTCGAACGTGTAGGATGTGGTAGCATAGATAGGTACCGCCCGCGAGCGGGAATGGCTGTCCGGCGTGTGGCCGGCGTGCAGCTGCAGCGTCTCGAAATGCGGAGAATGTTGGCCGTTGGTGGTGCTCATTTCTCGCTGGTCTTTGGTCTTTGATTCCGGTGGTAGACGTGCTCATCGTGCAGGGCGGGCACAAAAAAACCCGCTTCCTAAGCGGAAGAGGGTTGCTTTCACCAGCATATGGTCTTCCGCTCATCTTTCCCCGAACTCCGGGGCAGGACTTGGCACCTTCCGTTCGCGGCCGTGGCGGCGGCGGGGTTGCCAGGGTATCGCGGGGCCTGAACCCTCCACCCTTCGCAATGAGCCTGTCAGTAGTCTTTGCGCTTCAACTATACGGAAAAGTCGCGTCCGGTTCCGTCGTCCGGGCCGACCTGCGACTCGGAAGCGCTTTTCTTCACAAACGTCCCGCGCGATACAAAATCGTGACATGCAGACACCCGGCGGCGGCATTCCCCGCAAGTGAAATGTGACGAGAATCTTAAAAAACAATCGGAAGCGCTTCCAACAGCAAAGATTTTTATACACAATCACGATTTAACCTTAGAAATGTGTTATAATTGAGCGCTCGACAAAATAGACATCAACCAATCGACGTGCGAAATGCTGCGTAGAACACTCTTACTGCTTGCCGGTGCGATGGCGCTGGTTTCAAATCCGGCGCTGGCCCAGGATGCCGAGGCGGCGATATCCAGCGCCGACACGGCCTGGCTCCTGGCATCGACGGCGCTGGTCCTCTTGATGACGCCGGCCCTTGCGTTCTTCTATGGAGGCCTGGTCCGAGCCAAGAACGCATTGAACACTATGATGATGAGCTTCGTGGCTTTGGGAGTCTCGGGGGTCATCTGGGCGGTCGCGGGCTACTCGCTGGCCTTTGGCGAAGGTGGCGCGTTCATCGGCGACTTCTCGATGGCGTTCCTCAATGGCGTGGGCCTGGAGCCGAACGGCACGATCCCGCACCTGCTCTTTATGGCGTTCCAGGGCACGTTCTTCATCATCACCGCCGCGCTCATTTCAGGCGCTGTGGTGGAACGGATGCGGTTTGGTCCGTACGTATTTTTTATCGCTCTCTGGGGCCTGCTGGTGTACTCGCCGATCTGCCATTGGGTATGGGGAGGCGGCTGGATCGCTGACCTCGGTGCGCTTGACTTTGCCGGCGGCGCCGTAGTGCACGTCAATGCCGCTGCAGGTGCTGTCGTGGCGGCACTATTGCTGGGAACGCGTCGGGACTACGGTCGCCTCGCGTTGCTGCCGCACCACGTGCCGTTTGTTCTATTGGGAGCGGGTCTGCTCTGGTTCGGATGGTTCGGCTTCAACGGGGGCAGCGCTCTCGCGGCCGACGGAATCGCCGTATTGGCGTTTGTGAACACCCTGCTGGCACCGGCGGCAACGCTCGTCGTCTGGAATCTTGTCGACTTCATGCGCACGGGCAAGGCTACGGCAGTCGGAGCCGCGACCGCCATCGTGGTCGGACTTGTAGCCATCACGCCCGCAGCCGGATTTGTGTCGCCGATGTCCGCGATCGCGTTGGGTGCTTTTGCCGCCCTGCCGAGCTACTTCGTGATACAGTGGAGGGCACGCACAAGACTAGACGATTCGCTAGACGTGTTCGCCGCGCACGGCGTAGGCGGCATCACGGGTGCGCTGCTTACCGGTGTGCTTGCCGATTCCGTCTGGAACGGCGGCGCTGACGGCCTCTTCTTCGGAAATGCCGCTCAGCTCGGAATTCAGGCCCTATCGATAGTCGCCGTTTTTGCCTACAGTGCGGCCATGACGTTCGTGATCCTGAAGGCGATCGGCCTTGTGATGGACCTCCGCGCCGACAAGAAAGCCGAGAGCATCGGGCTCGACGTTCTCAACCATGGCGAGGAGGCGTACTCCGACGGCGAAGGCGCGCTCCTGCTGCTCGACGAGGAGATCAATGGCGACGGGTATTCTAATGGCATTCCCGTAATCGCCAGCCCCCCGGTCGAAGAGCTCGAATCAGTCTGACTTCCAACGCAATTATAGAACATCTATACCCTATGAAACTCATCAAAGCAATCGTCCGGCCCGAGCGGCTGAACAGTGTGCTGAAGGCTCTATTTCAGGCCGATGTGACCGGCATGACCGTCACTCGGGTTCGTGGTCACGGCGGGGAGAGCGAGCTCGAGGAAACCTATCGCGGCACGACCGTGAAGAAGGAACTCACCGACAAGGTCATGTTGGACATCGGTGTGTCCGAGCAATTTGTAGACACGGCAGTGAATGCAATCGTCCGAGCCGCTCGGACGGGCGAAGTCGGAGACGGCAAGGTGTTCGTCCTTCCGGTCGAAAAAGTCTACCGCATTCGAACCGGTGAGGAGGACAGGGCGGCGGTCACGCCTGT
>JAHHLP010000159.1 GCA_018679295.1 Rhodothermia bacterium | reverse complement strand
GTACTGTCATCGCACCCATCTTCACGGCGGCATGGCTGGTTTGGGGTCTTCTTCCGGTCGGGTCCGCTCTCGGGCAGGCCGCCAGCTACCCGTGGCCGCTCCAACCGTTCGACAGTTCGCAGCGAATCACGGGGACCTTCTCGGAGTATCGAGGCCCCGCCAATCCGCACTTCCACAACGCGGTCGATATTCCCCAGGCAGACGGCACGCCGGTCTACGCCGTCGCCGACGGCCGGGTCACCACGATCGCACCCTCCGGATCGAACGCCTACGTGCGCGTGGAGAACTTCGCATACGTCCACATCAACCCCAGCCCTTCGCTATCGGTGGGTGATTCCGTGTTTGCCAGGCAGACGATCCTCGGCACGATTTTGCCCGGACAGGGCCATGTTCATTTCATAGACGGCTATCCCGGGAGCCGACGGAACGCCATCCGGGACGGCGGAGGCCTGACGCCGTACGAGGATCCGTGGGCACCCGAACTCTCGGGGGTACGCTTCTACCTCGCGCAGACGGGCCAGAGGCTCGCGTCGACCGAACTCACGAGCGGCATCATGATCACCGTTCGCGTACAGGAGAAGAATGCTCCACCGGGCACCTCGACTGCCGGTCTGAACAACGGGGCGTACACGGTCGGCTACAAGATCCTGTCGCGCGACCGGCAGACGGAGCTGTTCGTGCCTGGACAGGACGGAGTCGTCTACCGCTTCGACAGCATGCCGAGCGACAGCTACGTCCACAACGTCTTTCACGACCTCCAGGCGACGACGAGCAATCACGTCTACATACCGACGAACGAGGTCGCGCGGACGTCGTCGTGGGACACCTCGGCGCTTCCTGATGGAGATTACACTGTTCTGCTTTTTGCAGGCGATACGCGAGGCAATGTCGGCGAGTTGTACGTCGACGTCACGGTGTCGCAGCGGGACATCCTCGCGCCTCCGCAGCCTCTCTTCGACCGCGTCGTAGCCGATGCGGCGGGGGTGAACTTTGCGTGGTCGGGGGGCGACGCACCCGATCTGAACGGCTTCCGCATCTACTCACTCGTGGAGGGCGGGAACTGGACCCTCGCGCATGACGAGAGGAGCCTCGGACCCGACGCCGTCGACCATGTTGCGCCGACCGTCCCTGCCACCGCGACGTACTACCACGCAGCCGCTGTCGACACGCTGTCCCCGCCGAACGAATCGCTTCAGACCGATGTGTACGGAGTGGCGGCCGGCAACCGCCGCGTCTTGATCGTCGATGGTTTTGACCGCACGGAAAGCTCCGGCAGCTGGAACGAGCCGAGGCACACCTTCGGATTCGTTCATGGCCGGTCGCTCGCGGTCGCGGGGGTGGGTTTTTCGACGGCGAGCAATGAGGCCGTGGCAGAGCAGCGCGTTCGGCTAGAGGACTACGACGCGGTCGTTTGGATGCTGGGCGACGAGTCGACGCGCGACGAGACGTTTTCGAGCGTCGAACAATCCCTCGTTCGATCTTATCTGGAGTCCGGCGGCAATCTCTTTGTCAGTGGATCCGAGATAGGCTGGGACCTCGGCAACCGCGGGTCGACTTCCGACCAAGCCTTTCTCAGCGATTACCTGAAGGTCACGTATTCGGGCGACGACTCGAACAGCTTGACCGCGCGCGGCACAACGGCCGGCATTTTCTCCGGCATGACGTTGTTCTCCTACGGCTCCTCTCCCTACGAAGAGGACTGGCCCGACTACTTCTCCGTGGCAGGTGGTGGCGAAGCCGCGCTTACCTACGGTAACGGCCTGCTTGCCGGGGTGCAATATGAGGGACCGTTTGAAGGCAGCGCCGAAACCGGACGGCTCGTACTGATGGGGTTTCCGTTCGAGACGATCTCGAGCCGGACGGTCCAGGACGAGATCATGCAGCGCACGATGGGCTTCTTCTTTCCCGAGATCGTCGGGACGGATGGATCCGAGACGTTCGCGCTCACTTTGCACGAAGCGTATCCCACTCCTTTCTCCGACGTGACGACCTTCTCCTTTGCCCTTCCACGTCCAGGCCGCGTGCGGTTGTCCGTCTTTGATGTACTGGGCCGGGAGGTGGCGGCGGTGGCGAACGACGACTTCGGCCGGGGAGAACATCGGTTGACGTGGTCGCCGGGCGAGCTAGCCTCCGGTGTGTACCTGTGCCGGTTGGACTTCGAGAGGTCCGTCCGGACGACGTCAATTGTGCGGGTTCGGTAGGAGCTGCTCGCGAAAAGGCGCACCCAGCGGTCACGCCGGAGAAGTCAGACTCCAATCAATGTGGCCCCGATAACGCGTGTCACAGGACCGACGGGTTGATCCGCCACATCGCGAGAGTTAGCGCCGCTGCAAACGACACCCATGCGAGGTACGGTACCAAGAGGGCTCCGGCCAAGCGGTTAACGCGCCAGAATAAGACGAGCGTCGCGAGAATCAGCCCCCACAGCACCAGGATCTCGGCAAATGCCAGCGCGCCTTGGCGCCAGACAAAGAAGATCCACGTCCACGCCGCATTGAATACAAGCTGCACGATGAAGAGCACGAGAGCGGTTCGCGCTCCGGAGAAACCGCGCTCTCGCCAGACGAGCCAGGCCGCTACGCCCATCAGCGCATAGAGTACCGTCCACACCGGGCCAAACAGCCAGCCTGGTGGCGCCCAGGACGGGCGGACCAGTTCGCGGTAGAATTCCGACGACTCAGCCGACGCGAGCCCACCCACCGCTGCGGCCGCAAAGGCGGTCAGCAGCCAGGCAAGCAAGCCTGCAATCCGGCGGTGTCTCGACATTTTGTGCATCGCGATCACATCATTAAGACTAATTTCTGGTAGTCTTCCGGAGTTTTGAATTCTTTGCTCGACGTCGTCAAGAACCAGGGTCATTTTGCCAACTGGCACTCTGCGCGAATCAAGACGATCTTCGCGGCGTCAAAGAGCCTAGAGGTAACGAGTGATGACCACGAACACTATTGTAA
>JAHHLP010000165.1 GCA_018679295.1 Rhodothermia bacterium | reverse complement strand
AGATGTACCGAAACGACACCGTGCGCGCGCGTACCAACAAGCAGATCGTTGCTTGTCGAGTTCCAAAACATCGCCGTTATGCGGCTACCCAACACAACCAACTCGTCCCAGTCTCCCCTAAACGGATACTCGCTGGTAAAGACCCTACCCCCCTCGGTTCCAATCATCAATCCGTCCCTCTCCCATGTAATTGATGTGGCCGGCTCAGGTATCCGAACGGACGCAAATACGGAATCGTTCTCGAGGACGAACAACGCACCCTCATGAGTCAGAAGGGATAAGCCAAATGGAGAATCCTTGAGGTAGTTAAAGTCGATGACAAGATGGCCAAACCGCTCGTCGAGACGCGAGAAAGACAAACCGTAGTCCCTACTCCTGTAGACCCCGCCGTCACCACAGGAGGCTACGACCTCTCCATCGGCCCCATAATCAGGCGATATCGCTACTGCAACCGTCTCTCCAGAGCATAGTCCATTGGATAAACGGTTCCAGGTGAGTCCTGCGTTCGTGGACCTAAACAGTGTGTTGCGAACTATCGCGTAGACATGTGGAAACGCCTCGAATTGCGGGGAGGCGACCACCGCAGCCGCGTTGTCATGTGGAACGTGGCCTTCTGCGCTCCACGGGAGAAACGGTGCAACAAGAATGCTGATCAGGCTTGCTAGCCGGACGCAGCCCGACAGGAATCTCACGTTCAGTCTCAACTTCACGCCCATTCGAAATGTTAGTCGATTCAGTAACGCCATCCGTAGCCAAGCAACTTCCAGGCCATGAATCGCCATGTCGCTTGATCGGCAATCACAGATGGCCTTCAAACTTGCCATGAGTCTAGCGGGTCACCGATCAGACTTCTAAAGGCCTCCGCGTCGGCGACAAGAGCCTCCTTCAGGCGAACCATCATCGACTGGCTCGGAACAGGGCGCGCGAAATCCACCGGTTCTGTTAGCGAGGACGGCAGCACTCTTTTCAAAAGCTTTACCGCAGGTTCAAAACTGACGTGCCGCTCAAGTGCCGACCTTCGCATCTTGGACGATGACGCGTGAAATCGGCGCTCTGACATCGGCACCTCGGCCGCGCCCTCGACACCCAGAAACTCAAGAACCCTCTTAACCGAGTTTTGACCGTCTGTCAAGAGCTGTCGCGACTCCAGGACGAGGATTCTATCACGATCGAAATAGTCCAGGAATGCACGAATCTGAAAGTAGTATTTGCTCGTCTCCAGATAGTTGTTGTTTTCAAAACTGGAAAGCGCCGCTTCGAACGATCGACTCTCTCGACCGTGCGCGTAATTGTGGACATAATGCGATAGAATTCGTTCGATCGGGTCGCGCACCAGATAGACGAGTTTAACGTCGGAATTGCACTCGTGTATGCGACGTGGAACATCGCCGAAGATATGCCGCTTGGTATAATTTGGCGACGCCTCACCGGTCAGGCGCCCATCTTCTCGAAAGAGCGACCGATACCATCCGTGACCCTTCTCGTAGTTCTTCTGCGCAATGAAATAGTTGGTCTCCTTCATCGAAGACATGTCGATCTGGTCATGCGCAGCTAGATAGTGATACAGGCTCGTTGTTCCTGCTTTCATAGCACCGATAATGATGAAGTCCGGAATCGGCATAAGACTGCGGTTAGCTATCCGTCGGTGAATTCAGCCAGGGCATCTTCGTGTCGATGATCGTTTGGAGGTGGGAGTTGAACGGGCGATAGAAGTCGCGAAGCTCGCGAATCGTGTCCGCATCCTCCTTCCCGTAGGTTCCTACGTTCAAGACCGGTACATCTTCCAAAGTGTGTCGATCTATCTGCAAAAAGTCTGTCACACGATCGAAGGTTGTCTGCGTATCCTGAAACAGAGCCTCACTCGAAAGAACGAGAAGTCGACCTTTCTCTCGCAGGGTTTCGAAGCGCTCCAGTTGCCGGATATACACGCCTCTAGCGACGTACGAGAAATGCTGGTGGTTATTGCTAGAGTACTCCGGCGAGTCGATAATACGTTGCTCTTCACCTTCAAGCCGTTCGCGTTCGGCGTGAACAGCTTCGGCGAACGAAAGCGTCTCCCTGCCCTTCCGAATCATATGGTGGTAGTGAGAAATCGCGCGCCTTACCGGATCTCGAAGTAGCACAATGACCCGGATACCGGGCAGTCGATCTATAATGCGCTCAGGTGCGAGAGGGTGAAAAGTGTAGTAGGGACTCGCTTCGCCCGTGATGACGCGCTTACGTAATCGAATACCTCTCAGCCTGAGGCCGAGTCTCGGTGGAAAGTGGGAGCGGTACCACTCTTCGCCACGATGGAAGTTGAGGTCGAAGTAATGAATCTCCTTTATTTGCGGGATGACCACCTGCGGATGCTGCCCGAGGTAGTCGAAAAGCGATGTCGTACCGCCTTTCATTACTCCCGCAATTATGAAATCGGGGAGCGCACGCATGGATGAGGTCGAGCGTCGGAGGAATTCTGTGAAGAGGTTTCCCAAACTTCGGTGCACGCGGTCTGTCTGTGGACTATCTATCGGATTCCGTGTTCTGCCAGACGGTCCAAAACTGCTTGAACGTCCACGGGATAGGATGCCGGATACCTATTCTCACCCTCCTGGCACATGAAATCGTACCGGTGCCCAAGAGAGTGACACAGGTAATAGAAATGCGGAACCATAAAGTGGGTCGGATACAGCTCGAGCATCGTCAACTGGTCGCCGAACAGCACATTGGTAAATCCGCTGCCATGCGGTCCGATCACGAACTCGGCGTCATAGAACAGTTCAACCTCTTCGTCGAGCTTGAGCCTTTCCGGAATCACGGATCTGAATCCCAGCGGCTCCAGAGCTTCCATCAGCTCCAGCCGGTTGGAGATCCGCCGTCGATCCTGCGTCTCTCGCGAGATATAGACGCGACCTGATCTTTGTGACGGTCGGTCAGGAAGTAGCTGTTGTCTCAGGTGCTGAGCATACACCGGAGGTATGAATCCGACCATGCGCCGGGTCTTGAACGGTGTGAAGAGACAATACTCAAGTCGAAATATTGAGCCGGGGCCTGGATCGATAAACTCCATGTGCTTGGCAACGACCTGCGGCACGAAGTAATCCTCGATCGAGGTAGCACCTCCCGGGACGAGCATGTTGACGGTCTCAGAAAGCCCCTTCGTGGCGTTCGAGACAGCAATCAAACGAGGCAGCCTGTCGATTAGCATGTGATAGTATGCTTTCCCGGGAGAACGAAGTAGTGTGCTGTAACCGGGAATGAAAACAGGTTCAGCATCGTAATCCGGAGTGGCCCGGAGCCGCTTTCTGTCCATCGTCTCCTCTGCGACTCGTCGGCGCGTTCCCAAGATCACGTTGTTGACCGGGCAATAGAGAACATCCCGGAGGACACCCACATAATCTTCCGGAGGAGCATACGTGCGGTTGCGAAGGTGCTCAGCCTCCTCCCAGAGTGGGAAATCGAGCATTTCGGGGGTTTCAATTGCGTCGTGGACCGTGCGTTCCAACGTCCGTTCGACGGTGGCTATGTCAGCCACCGGGGCGAAGCGATACTCGTTGTGCAAGCGTCTTGATTTTGCAAATGTGCGCAGGCGATTGATAATCGTCATGCCAGCAGACTAGGAAGCTTGAGTCAACGATTGATAAAGATTGATGTGGCGGTCTACAGAAAGCTCAATGGAGAACTCCGACTGGGCCACGGACCTGCAAGTCTCTCGCATCCGGAGTCTTGTGGGCTCGTCTTCAACCGCCTCTTCTATACCGCGTGCAAGATCATCAGGATCTTCAGGACGAATCAACCATCCAGTCAACTGGTTTCGAACGAGATCTGATACTCCACCAACGTCAAATGCGATCATAGGTGTCCCGCACGCCATGCTCTCCTGCAACACCAAGGGCAAGGTGTCGGCTCGTGACGGATGAACAAAGACATCGGCCGCCGAATAAGCCACCGCCTTGCTGTCGGTATCGGCCACAAACCCGAGAGGCTTGACTTCAATATCGACCTCCGTCTGCAACCAGGCCCCCTGTTTTCCCATTGTCATCAAACAGCATTTTTGACGTGTCGACTGGGGAAGCTGTTGGATGGCCTTCACCAAAAGATCCGCACCTTTACGATGGTTTGTGAGCCGAGCCGCACTTACCAGGAGCACCACCTTGTCAGGGGGAAGCCCTAATACGCGCTTGCTTTGTTCGGTGTCGCGGGGTCTGTACGCGTGCGTGTCTATCCCATTCGGAATCAAGTGGATGGGAAGATCTGACAGCATGCTCTCGGCAAGGAGTCGCTTGGTCCACGAGCAGATCGCGATTATCGCAAGATTGGAGTCGTTCAAGAAACGTTTCTTGAGACGCCATTCCATCGCCGTGCTGTCTCGGCGAATCGATGGAAAGACATCGGGATAGGGACAGTTTCCGCAGCCGGACTTCCATCGCTCACAATCAAAACTGAAGCCGCAGTGCCCCGTCATGGCCCACATATCGTGGAAGGTGAAGACCGCAGGCTTGTCAACGGTCAAACGTGGCAAAGCCGCGTACGAAAACTCTGAACCGTGAAGTTGATGAATGTGGAGAACGTCTGCGTCTTGGAAAAAGGACCTCCTGCCAAGCCAGAACGAGTTGACGTTACCAAGGTTGTTCAATCCCATCTGCTCAAAGGCGCGGTCGAGGACCCTAGAAGTGAGACGCACCGACCGTGGTGCGGCACCCGCGATCTGATGAACACCTGGATCGTCTGTTGTCTTTCGTCCGCACGCAATGCGACTCGTGATGCCCCTGTCTTGCAGTCCATTGTGGATGTTGTACATCGCAACAACGGCACCAGACGCACGCGGGTTGTCGCTGTTAGACAGCTGTAGAATTGACATTTCCATCACGCAACCGAGACTTTTTGGCCGTGGGATCAGCCCGCGCAACTAGGTCGCTTTGGCTTCAAAATGCTGTCGCTGCTGCTGCCACAGTTGATCGGAAAGACGTCCCTCAGGTACCTGAACATCCTCAAAACAGATGACGGAGTCTTTGGATATGTCTCGGTCCAGGACGCAACCTTCGGCGAGGCCCAACGGAAGCAGATTCTGCTCGCGCGCGACTCCTGCGTTCTCGCACAAACCGTAGGTATGGTAGTGGCCAATTCCATCCAGCTTTGTACCGGCCTTCAAATCGATCTTGGCCGTAGCTACTACTTCCACCGTCGGCGGTCCAAGCGCTGCGATCGCAGCATCACCAAACAGCTCTGCACGCGCAACTGTGTTCGGAACCTCGAAGTGACACAAGTGATACGGAGTGTAGAAACAGTAGATGGGACCTTCGCCTAGCTTGTACAAGTTCAGATAGTGCTGTTGGATCGGGTCATCGTGAGCGCCGAGCACAAATACCCCGGGTGATGGCGCGGCGCCCACCACGTAGTCGACAATACCGGGGCCATTCGCCAGCTCGTCGTAGGAATACAAATCTGCCGCCTCCTGAATCGGAGTGCCCGCCGGCACCGTGTGACCATACATCCCTCGTTTGCCGACTGTCATCCCGGTTGCGTTGGCCACGATAGCCTGCTCGAAAGAAATCTTGCTGCCATCTGCGAACGAGGTAACCATGTGAGGCTTCTGGCCCCATTTCCGGGCAAATCCTTCCTGTGTAGTCGGATTCCGGTACGGATCGTGTAGGCCTTTGATATTACCGCAAAGAATGGGACGAACTCCGATGCCTTTTACAAACCGGTAGAGGTTCATAATTACACCCGGCTGGTCGCCATCAGCATTTGTGAAGACCACGCCTTTCCGATCGGCCATGACCTTGAGAAGAGGCCCTACAGTGCCGTCGAGTTCCGCATTCATAGCGACCACATGTTTGCCATGCTCGATCGCATGGGTGGCAACCTGAGATCCGAACTCAACTGCACCTGTGACTTCAACAATGACGTCAATGTGCCGGGACTCGCATAGTGCGAGCGCGTCGCGCGTTACGAC
>JAHHLP010000083.1 GCA_018679295.1 Rhodothermia bacterium | reverse complement strand
ACCATAGCGGAGCGACGGCTTCCACAAGAGCATCCACCGCGAGAGCTGCCGTGTCTGCGGTGTCGGCGGTGTCAGCGTTTCCCATCATCCTCGATTCGTGAATTTCCATTTCTTGATGATGCACGCCCAACACCAGCGGTTGCCTCCATGACGTAGGCAAAAACCAGTGGAGCTACGATCGTAGCATCCGACTCGATGATGAACGCCGGAGTGTCCGGCGACAATTTGCCCCATGTGATCTTCTCCGATGGCACAGCCCCGGAGTAAGATCCAAAGCTTGTGGTCGAGTCGCTGATCTGACAGAAATATGACCAGGTCGGCACATCGATCTGTAGATCCTGCTGAATCATTGGAACCACGCAGATCGGAAAATCTCCCGCGATTCCACCTCCGACCTGAAAAAAGCCAACTGATCCCTGACGGCATTCGCGGCGGTACCAGTCCGAAAGTTCGATCATGTACTCGATTCCGGACCGCACCGTTCGGGGGTCTTCAATTGTCCCATCGATGCACCGGGCGGCAAAAATGTTGCCTAGTGTCGAATCTTCCCAGCCGGGCACGAACAGCGGCAGATCGGCTTTCGCAGCTTCATACAACCAGCTGTCGCGGGGATCGATCTGATAGTGGTGTTCGAGAGTTCCGTCTTGTATCAGACGGTACAAATACTGATGCGGGAGGTATCGTTTTCGATCCTTGTCGGCAGCTTCCCATAGGTCCAGTACGGCCCTTTCGATTCGGCGGATCGCTTCTTCTTCGGGGATGCACGTATCCGTCACCCGGTTCAGGTGGTGTTTGAAAAGATCCGCTTCGTCTTGCGCAGTAAGATGCCGGTATTCCGGGATTCGAACATAATGGTCGTGGGCGACCAGGTTGAAGAGGTCCTCTTCGAGATTGGCGCCTGTGCATGAGATGGCGTGAACGCAGCCCCGTCGAATCATTTCGGCAAGGCTAAGGCCCATTTCGGCCGTACTCATCGCACCCGCGAGAGTGATCATCATCCGACCGCCGCCGTCGAGTAGGTCAACATAGGCTCGGGCGGCGTCCCTGAGGGCCGCGGCGTTGAAGTGTCGATAGTGACGATCGACGAAGTCTGTAACCGGGGTTCCGACCATTCTCCAATTTCGGCTGAGGAACGTGCGGCGCTACTTAGCGCGAAAAGATCGGCCTCTTTCTCCACAACTACTCAAAAGTTTCTTCGTAGCATTGTGAAGTTTGATCTGACCCCCAAACCAGTGTCTCAGGGCCGATAGAAGACCGGCTTGGAAATCCGGTGTTCACCGGCTTCGACGGTGGCGATATACACGCCGGCGGGCAGGCTTGACGGAATCCATGCGGTCTCGCTATCAGGGGGCGAGGGCCCGTCGTGGAGTACGGATACGACGCGGCCAAGAATATCGTAAATGAGAATTCGGACTCCGGCGGGTCTATGCGACCGGTACCGGAGTACGATCTGCTCCGAAAACGGGTTTGGCCAAGCTGTCAGGCTGGCGGGGATGATCGATCCGGGCGACTCGTCGACGGAAGCAGTTCCGATGGCGTCCGTATCGAACAGGATCAACAGGTCTTCCAGTTCATCAACCCCAGTGAGGTCGAGGTCTCCATCGTTGTCACGATCGTGCAGGATGGCGCACGATCCTGCCCGCGCGGCCCGATAGCTTCGGTCGCGCCGAAAAGTGCCATCCCCCAGATTCTCGAAGACCGTAAAGTTGGACGAACGAAAGTTACTCGAAACCATGTCGAGATCTCCATCGCCATCGATATCTCCGAGATCGATCGCGAGGGGAAAGAGACCGGCGGCGTAGTGTTCGGGGTTCTCGAGCAGTCCACGCCCGTCACTCCTGACCACGGCGACAACATCGCCGTCGGACCCGGCCGCAACCACATCCGCAAAGCCGTCCAGATCGACGTCTCCTGCGGCGAGCATCCACGGCCTCCCCTCGATCGTCACTCGGTCGGAAAGGTTGAGTCCGCCGCGGCCGTTGCCAAGCAGCAAAGCAATGTGGCCGGAACCGAGCGAACCCACAAAGAGATCCATGATGCCGTCGCCATTTGCGTCCCCGACGGCGCATGAAGTCTCTTGGTCCCCGTGTCCGTCCACCGGAATTCGGTTTCGGAAAGTGCCGTCTCCGTTGTTGACCAAGAGGTAGAGTGAGGAGGCGGCGCGACTGGCGGTCACGATGTCTTCGTCACCATCGGCGTCGACATCGAGGACGCACAAGCCGCGCACATTGCCGTCAGTAGCTAAGGGACTCCCCACGGACAGCGCGCCCGTTCCATCACCCGTGGCGATGTAGACGTTCTCGTTGCCGCCGCTCCCGACAGCGAGGTCCAGGAAACCGTCGCGGTTGAAGTCGCCACCCTCGTTCGTACTAGGGACGAGGCTGGACGGCAGCGGATATACTTCGAAGTCGGCGTAGGCACCCTGCTGATTCATGAACACGCGGAGATCCCTGGACTGCTCATTCGGTATCACCAGATCGCTCCAGCCGTCGTCGTTGAAATCGCCTGCATAGGCGCCGTAGGACTGAATGAATGATTCGCCTTGCTGACGGATGGGGATTCGGGCCACCTCGCGCACCGCCAGGATTGCCGGAGCCGCCTCAATCCAGAAACTCCAGCTGAAGCCCGACTCGAGTCCGCTTCCATCCGTAAACCGAATGCTGTCGGATAGCGATACGGTTATCGTCTCACCCGCAAAGAAGGGCTCGGCCGGCTCGAAACGAATGCGTGTGTCGGCTTCTTCGAGATACAGGATCCCCATCGCCGGACCGGACCATCGGCCGAAGACGCGGAAGGTCTCTGCACGAACCGATACGGGATCCACCGGCAGTACAAGGTCAATTGTGATTGCGCCGTCGGCTGGTGCTCCGACGAGACTTTGGCCCGGAGTGACAGCACTTACGTTGGAAGTCAGGTTGCTCTCCTGTGCGATCGAGCGATCGATGTCTATCGTCGCATTGATGGCAATTGTCAAAAGTAGCAGCCATCCAGTACTGAAAATGCCTGTCTCAGGTATGGTCAAGTCGTATCGGGTATCTGGATCACGCGGATGTAGAAGCGGAATATACCTGCTGCCTTATCACGGGTTGCGAGAGCGACAGCGAGCTTCGTGTGATTAGAGGAGATCCAAAATCCGGACGATGTTCGGCGATCCAGGCAATCGGCAGTTCCAGAGTGGTCGACCAAATCTCGGTGGGGCGCCGAAGCGTGGAAGCAACGCGTGTCGTCCAGGGTTCGGTGCCGTTTGGAATACCCGGCAGTACGTAACCTGAAACTGCTGCATGAGCAAGCAATCTCAGGGAACCGTCCCTGAAGGCGACGGTGCCTGAATTCGTCCTGTAGTACAAGTGTGCGTTGATTGAAAGGGGCCCGCGTACGTCTTAAACCCAGTGGCTGCAGAACCGGGTGGCGGGCGTGGTTCGTAAGAGATGGAGGCCCGGGGCAACCGGACCGTTTGGATGATGCAGACTACGCCGCGGCCCGCGGCCCGGCAAGGTACTATGGTGTCCGTGTAGCGAGTAGTCCACTGGAGAGGCATCGAGTGACCACGCTCGTCCACGGTGAAACGCCGCACCATATCGGCGCCGGGTCGGTCGGACGGTTGTTACCAGCCGGGTCGGTTGCGTTTTGCGCGCGGTGCACGAGGAGCTTCGGAGGCCGCACGCGTCCATCCGATCAGACGCGGCTCGAGCGTCCCATCAGCCGTTGCGATCGGTTCAGATCTCTCCTCTCGATCTTCAGCGGTGGCCGGTCTCAGGTTTTCCGCGAACGCTGGTATCGGCCGCTCGCCGGCACTCTCGACCGCAGTAAGCTCTGTACCAGGGTAGTAGTGACTCAGAATCTCCTGGTGGTTGTAGCCTCGCTTCGCCATTTCGTGGGCGCCCCACTGACTCAGTCCGACCCCATGACCAAATCCGGAGCCCTTAAACTCATAATTGTCGCCGCGCCGTTTCATTTCAAAGCGAGTACTTCGTAAGGAGGTCGCACCAAACTTCCTCGAGACTAACATGCGGAACTCGTTTCCATTCATCGGCTCAGTGCCACCGTCAGTCGTACGGATGTCCACCGTACCTACGCGTCCGTCGCTTGAGCGCTCACCCACAGTCACCTTCTCGACCCCTGTTCCAAACTTCGGTGCGAGTAGCTCGTGGACGTCGGTGACAGACGCTTCAAAGGACCAGTTACTGTGAGGAGATGCCGCGCGATCATACCTATCCCGGCGAGCTCGAAGGTAGGGCAGCGGTTCACCCGACCAAACATCGGCGTTGCTCGCCGAGTGTCCGCCATTCGACGCCGAGTAGACGGCGACGATAGGTGCGTTGTCGTATGTCAGGATAAGTCCGCGTGTTGACTCGGCAGCCTCGCGCGAAGCTTCAGTGATAACGTCAACACCTCGAAAGACTTGGGCGGCAAGTCCGTCGGAAGCGGTACCGTCTCCCTCTCGCGCGGCGCGGCTGATAAACGTCCTCGCTACTATTGCCATTGCCCGTGCGCCCTCGCCGTCATCGAGATCGTACTCCTTGGCGACTACTGCTGCCACATAGGTTTCCCGATCGACCTCGTTCAGAATGGTGATGCGTCTTGACTGTGCGTCGGTTGAGATGTGGAGCTGACCCGAGAAGCGGCGCTCCGTTGTCCTACCCGCGTCGTCTCGTACCTGAACGAGAAAAGCGCCGCCCGGCTCTGAGCGGACGACGAGTTCCGGCAGGTTGATCTGCAGTGAACCCGCCACTGTTCGTAGATCGATTGGTCCGCGGGCGATAAGCACGCTGTCGGGCGGAGATATCGACGCCAGAGGTTCATGGTCGCGATCCGCTAATAGCGTAAGCGGACTGCTTTCGGGAATGATCGTGACCCCGGTTGGATTCGTGCCGGCAAAGAGCCGGACCTTGACCGACTCACTTTGAGCTGATGAGGTAGGTACGGTCAGCAGCGCGACTGCGGTCACAGTCGCGTACAAGAGCTTGTGCATGATTCTGGCGGGAGGACTGGGCGGGACATCGGTACAACGCTGTTGCACGTCGCCGAGGTTCCGAGGCCGGTTGCGTGATGCACATCGGTGCTCGGCTTGGAGCTGTCGTCCGCAGTGTCCGGCACCATCCGGTGACCGAGCACGCGTCTTACATCATGAGCCTGTCTTTGAGCTGTTTCGAGCGCTCACGGCTCGCAATCACCTCGTGGCCGCCAGTCATCACCAGCTTATAGCGACCGCTAAACCAGGAGATCATCTCCGTAATGTGGTCGATCTGCACGATCGCAGACCGGTGAACCCGCATGAAGTGTTCCGGATCAAGATTCGATTCAAGCTGCTCGAGCGTGTAGCTGACAATGTGCTGACGCAGCTTCTTCTTGGGCGCACCGTCCGGTTCCTCGAGCACGTGTAGCCGCGTGATGCCTTCTGAAATTTCTGCCGAGATCAGCCGCTCAACGGGCACGATCAGTATTCGGTCACGGTAAGGAATTGAGATCTGTTTCAGATGCGCATTCGAGTCCTTTGGGGGAACAGCGTCGACCAGATCCTCATGTGCATCAATCCAATCGAGGAGTCGGGCCAATCGCTCATCGTCAACTTTCAGGTCGTCGGGAGCACGCCGCGCCGTTCTGACCCTGTTCGCGGCCTCCTGAAGCGGGTCCCTGGTGATGGGTTTCAGGAGATAGTCGACCGCGTTTGCGTCGAAAGCCTTGATGGCATACTCATCGAACGCAGTTGTGAACACGACCGACGGTCGGGCTTCAGGGTCCAGCCGCTCGATGACTCCAAAGCCGTCGAGTTCCGGCATCTTGATATCCAGAAACACCAAGTCCACGTCGGAGCCGTTGAGTTTCTGCAGCGCTTCGACTCCGTCCTCGGCCTCGCCGGCGAGTTCAACATCTCCCGATTCTTCGAGCGGCTTCAGCAGTTTCTTTAGCCTGCTGCGAGCGGGTGCTTCGTCATCTACAATGAATGCTTTCAACATATTCTCAATACCCTTTTCAGGATGCGATTGGCTCGATGTCAATGGGACTCAAGGGTCACCCGTTGATTACTCCTGTTCCAGATCCTGATGCCTGGGGTGACGTGATTCCGCGTCACGGTATCGTTCCGATTGCGCGGCATCAGGAAGTCTCAGTATCGCCACGGTTCCGTCGCCCGGTCTGCTCACGATCCTGAACAGATCCACTCTACCATACAGGTATTCGAGGCGTGCGGTTACATTTCGAAGGCCGATTCCGAAAAAAGATGTATCGATTTCCTCGTCCGGGTTACTCTCGAACAAAGCAGGTATCCCAATTCCCGAATCCGCCACCGAGATCATGACTCCATTTCTGTCTTTTTGCGCCGCGATTGTTACGTGGCCCTCATTTCTACCTTTTTCGATTCCGTGTTTAACCGCGTTCTCGACAAGTGTTTGCACGGCAAACGCCGGAACCAGGAAGCCTCCGATCCCCGATTCGATGTCGATCGTCACCCTGAGGCGGCTGCCGAATCGCGCCTGCTCGATGTCCAGGTAGTTTCGCACGAGTGAGATCTCGTTCTCTAGAGTCACAAACGGCTTGTTACCGGTCTGCAGCGTGTATCGGAATATGTGCGCGAGGTTCTCTACGGTCGACTCGGCCAGGTCGGGTCGCTCGTCGATCGAAGCCGCGATGGTGTTGAGTGCATTGAAGAGGAAGTGCGGGTTGATCTGAGCGCGTAGCGCCATCATCTGGGCTTCCGAACTCTGACGAACCAGTTCCTTCTGCTTTTCAACCAGCTCGAGTCGTTCGATCGCGAGGGCAAGATGTCGTGCGAAAGAGCGTAACCGATCGAGATCCTCCACATTGTAGACGGCTCGCCGCGCAGTCTTGCGTCCAAGGACGAGCAACCCTACGGGTTGATCTTTGCCTTTGATCGGTACGGCGAGGACCGCCCCTCGATCCACGAGAATCATAGCCTTCTCTGCCGGCAGGTGCGAGAGGTTGAGTTCCGGATTGAATGCCCATGGAGCGGCCTCTACTCGGAAATGCGGCCAAAGCGACCGCACGGCACGCTCAGTCAGATAAGGGGGTTGCGGACGGTACGAAGCGGAGGTCCACATCTCAGGATCTTCAGATGTCTGAACAAAAAGGACGGCCGAGCGCACGTCGAACGCCTTGCCGACTACGTGTACAGACTCTCGGAGGAGTCCGTTGATATCCACAAAATCACGAATACGCTCCTGGAGTCGGTCGATGAGCCGCGCCGCCCGTTCGCGGTCCGTCGCAAAGAATTGCGAGAAATACTCGCGTGCCCGCATCGCGACGCGCTCAAATATGAGTAGCAGCACCACGACGAGTAGGCCTGAGACGATATTCACGGGCAAGTCGCGCGACGCGACCCACGGATCTATTAGTCCCTTGATGCCGACGAAAGCGAAGAAGATCAGACCGAGTACTGCCACATAGGTTAGCCCCCTCGACACTACACGATCGAGTCTTCCGTAGCGAAGCGTGGTCAGTGAAACGAGGATGACTGGTACGGTGGACATCAGCTGAACACCAACGACCAGCCAGCCTACCGTGCTCTCCGTGACGGCTTGAACGAGCGGGACGATCC
>JAHHLP010000143.1 GCA_018679295.1 Rhodothermia bacterium | reverse complement strand
TGCCGATCAACTCGAGATCATATCAATTGACCGGCGTGCGGACCTCGTTATCGTCGGTCAGGAGTTGGGCGAGGGGGATGTCAGGGTCCCACCGCTGCAACTCGCGACCGGCGAGATGGACGACTTGCAGTGGGGATCGTTTGTCTACGTGTTGGGCTATCCGGCCGGCGTCAAGATGGTGACTCGTGGGCTTACGAGCCGTCCTGTTGCCGACAACCGCAAGTCATTCGTAATCGACGCAACGTTCAACAATGGCTTTAGCGGTGGGGCGGTATTGGCTATCCGTGGCGGCATTCCGAATCTCGAATGGGTAGGCGTCGCAACGTCGAGTGCCGCTCGTACCGAATGGGCGCTCATGCCATCTGTCTCCGAAGGCGACGTCGGCCTCGATCCGGGGCGTCCCTTTCGAGGAGATATTTACGCCGTTCAGAAGAAGAGCTTGCGATATGGAATAACGATTTGCGTCTCGTCGGACGCTGTCGTCCAGTTCCTCGACAGGCATCGCGAAGCCCTGCATTCACAGGGCTTTCGCGTAGAACTTCCGTAGTAGGGAAGAGCCGGCGCTGGTGACCACCCAAGTCGGCCGACCCCCCGACCCGGTACCGGGCGCACCGGAAAATCGCCGATCTCGGAGGCCTGCCGCGACGCTCGAGTACTGACACGCTGCGCAGGCGGAGGGATTAGTTTCGCTTACCGAGGACCGCCGTCAGATCCAACTCCTCACCACCACGGCGAACGCGAATCATAACAGAATCTCCGGGCGCGTGGTCGCGCAGCGCGTAAGTGTAATCGTAGATGTCGTTGACGTCCTTGTCGCCAAACCGGATCACGACATCGCCTCCGGTAAGTCCGGCTTGTTCGGCTGGGCTTTCCGAGCGAACGCCTGAGAGCCGCAGCCCACCTCCTTCAACTTCGCCGAAGTCGGGTATCGTGCCGAGATAAGGCCCGTAACCGCCTCCGCCTTGTTGGGGGCGTTGCTGCTCAACAAAAGTCAGTGACTCGTCTCGACCGGCCAACTCCTCTACAACGGCTATCGTAAGGTCGCCGATCGCTGCCATCCCGTCCGCGTCTATCAATTCCCAGTCGTCTTCCGGCCGATGGTACTGCGAGTGCGTTCCGCTGAAGAAATGCAGTACCGGGACGCCGCGGGCATAGAACGACGTCTGGTCGCTGGGACCGTATCCGTCACCTACACGGCTGACCTCGATATCAATTCCTTCGGTCACCCGGTCCAGGAGGTCGTCAAACTCCTCGGCCGTTTCCGTACCGAAGAGCTGCAGTTTGCCATCGTCCATCCGGCCGACCATGTCGAAGTTGATCATTGCTACGACGTTCTCGAGGTCAAAAGGGGGATCTTCCGCAAAGTGATCCGATCCAAGAAGGCCCATCTCTTCTCCCGAGAAGCCAACAAAGGCAATGCTCTTAGACGGTCGATTCTCCGGCTTTGAGTAGTGCTCCGCAAGTCCAAGCAGCAACGCTGTGCCAGACGCGTTATCGTCCGCGCCGTTGTGCGTTTCCTGGGATTCCGGGTCGAGTGAACCGGGGCCGCCAAGGCCGAGATGATCATAGTGCGCGCCGACCACGATGAGTTCGTCTCCAGGGTTCGAGCCCTTGACGATTCCGCCGACGTTGTATCCGGTTGCGATGACTGGGCTCACGTCAACGATCCCGTGAACTCGCGCGTACTTGTTGTTCAGGGCGCTCGCCGTGTGTTCGTTTTCGACGATCTGAATGACCGGTATTCCGACGGGACTCGGCCGTTCACCCACTAAGGGCATGTTGAGCTCTGCCACCTTGATAATTACTCCATCCATACCCGACTCCCGGGCAAGTGTCGCGCGCCTTCGAAGTGACGCGTCGATACCGCCGTGGCCGTGCATCCCCGCCGGCGTGCCGCCGTCGATCATCGCTGTGTTCTTCGACGTCGGTCGCGCCACGGCGAAGTCGTTGGCTTCGAGTCCATAGCCGGTCGGCAGAATTCGACCAGATATAGGCCCTGCCGACGAAAACGTGAACGGATACCAGTCCCGACCGAGGACCAGCTCCGGGGCCTCCATCGGAGTGTGAATCGCGACCTTGCTTTTCGGCCCTACTGCGATCGTCGTCGCTACCTCGAAAGGCTGACGGTATCCATCGCCAAACAGAGGCTCGAGCCCCAGTGCTACGAAGTGGTCTTCCAGGTACGCAGCTGCGGAGTCGGCTCCCGGTTCGCCCGTTTCTCGCCCCGCCAGCTCGTCAGAAGCGAGATATCGGACGTGATCGAGGAGTTCATCGGCATCCAGAGATTGAGCGTGCAGTACCGACGCTGATAAAACCAAGAGCGTGGCCGCAGCGGTTGCGGTCCATCGCACCAATAGTTGATGTCGTGAGATCATGATTGCCTTCTTCACACTCTCGTTGAACGGACTCATTACAACCCAAGGTTAACGGCGAGGTTCGGGTTTAGTATTGAGTGATGATGAAGATGAGTGCCGAGGGCGAGAGGGCGCAGTCGATCGTGTCGCGACACGCGAAACCGGCCTTCAACAAATAGCGCTAACCGAACACGCCTGCCGTGTCAGAATGCGTACTTGACCTCGGTTGCATGCTGAGACCGTGCTCGTTTGAGAATGGACGTGTTGAAACATCACTAATTACTATATTTAAGCGTCCTACCCACACTGTTCCACCTAATTCCCAGCCATCATGATCCGGAAACAGAAAATCAAGGGGTCCAACAAGGTTAAGGTCACCTTCGTGCTGCCGGAAGAGGTAGTCGACGGGAAAGTCTCGGTCGTAGGTGATTTCAACGATTGGGATCCCCAGGTTAACCGATTCGTCAAGCGCAGGAATGCCACCTACAGCACGGCGGTAAAACTCGGTCCCGGTGAGCGTCATGAGTTCCGCTACTACGCCGACGGCGGCCAGTGGCTCGACGAGGACGATGCCGATGCGTTCAAGGCAAACGTGTTCGGTTCGCAGAACTGCGTGATCGAGACCTGAGGTTGAGCCCGGCGGCCGGAGTCATCGCTGCTTCGTCGTCGTCCTGCAGGCGGATGTGATCTTGTTCGTACTCGATCGGAGGTGACACCCCGATTTTGTCGAGGCCATTGGTCATGCATGTGAGCTTTGGGGGCCGGACCGGTGAGCTTGATTCTCGCCCCGTGGCCCAGTAACGGAATCCGAGACCGATGCAGACAAAACTTTGCCCAAAATGCGGCGCCGTAAACGACGAAGCCGCAGAGACCTGCGAGTGCGGCTTCAGTTTCGATGCTGACGAGCAGTATGATCCCGTGCAGGACATGATCCGGTCATCGCTGGCGGGGCTTCTCGGTGGCGGTCCTCTCAGCGTGCGCGCACTCGCGATTGCTGCCGCGATCTTCTGGGGCGGCGCGGTTTTCCTCACAACGTGGTGGTTGATTCTGTTCGACGGTGCGACCGGGGAGCCTCTGTTTCTGGGTCGCATATACTTCGGCTACTCGGTCAGCCCGCTGGGAAGCGTTATCGGGCTGTTGTGGGGACTTGTTGATGGCGCAATCAGCGGTGCGGTGTTGGCGTGGCTCTACAACGTCGCCCTGCTCCGCTTTTCGGCAAAGAAAAGGGACGATTCGTAACGACATGAACGCTGGCTGCCTTAGTAGGTAGCGGTCTCATTTTTGTACATCTTTTCCCCCGCCTCTACAGCGAGGGGCATCTGATTCCCTGGAGGTGGCAGCGGGCAGGTCGCGTGCGGTGAGAAGACACACGGCGGACTGTACGCCTCATTGAAATCGACGACCACTGTCCCGGTCGAATCTGGCAGATCCGTGTACAGATACCTCCCGCCACCGTATGTGGCACCGCCGTTCGTCTCGTCGGCGAAGATGAGGAAGAATTCGTCGTCGTCCGCATCCGCAACGACCTGCAGTCGGTGTTCGACTCTACCGCGCTTGAAGACGATCTCGCCCGGAGACGGCGATTGCGATACGGTTCCGAGGATCGTCGGCACCGGAATCGTACGGGGTGGATCGAATGGATCGAACGACGCCTCAACTCGCCATGTGGCATCGATCGGGTAGTAGTCTATTCCATCAAATTCAAGACGCGCCGTGGCAAGACTGTCCTTGAGCCGAAGGCCCACCGCTTCGTCGCGCTTGATCAGGTACCATTCAAGAGACCCCCAAGACATGATGGTGGTAGAATCCTCTAGATCGGTACGGAGCCTCGCGCGGTTTCGCCGACGCCCATCGACAAGCATGCCGGACCCTTGCTCCACAGTCAGATTGATCGACGCTGAATCGTAGCGGATGGTCCCAAGCAG
>JAHHLP010000419.1 GCA_018679295.1 Rhodothermia bacterium | reverse complement strand
AGGTGGGGGCGATTCCAATGCGCGGGTCGGTGCGCACAGCGCAATCCGCGGGCACATGCTGGTCGATGCAGTCGAGATGATCGACCAGAGTCCGATTGGGCAGTCGCCTCGTTCAAACCCGGTCACGTACATCAAGGCGTTCAGTGCGATCCGCCAGACTTTCGCCGAGACCTATCAGGCAAAGGTGCGCGGTTATCGGCCGGGATCTTTCTCCTTCAACGTACCCGGCGGTCGTTGCGAGGTGTGCCAGGGTGAAGGCGTCAACAAGATCGAGATGCAGTTCCTGGCCGATTTGTATCTGGAGTGTGAGGCGTGCGGCGGTCGTCGGTATAAGCAAGACGTCCTCGAGATCCGCTATCGGGGCAAGAACATAGACGACATCCTGAGAATGACGGTTGACGAAGCGGCGGAGTTTTTCGAGGACATCTCCTCCGTCAGCCGCAAGCTCCGAGTCCTTCAGGACATTGGACTCGGCTACCTTGCGCTGGGACAGCCTTCCAATACGCTGTCGGGAGGCGAGGCCCAGCGCATCAAGTTGGCGTCGCATCTCGGTTCGACAAAAGGCCCGCGGACGCTTTACATATTTGATGAGCCTACCACCGGGCTCCATTTCGACGACATCCGAAAACTATTGGGCGCTTTCAACGCGCTGGTCGACGACGGCCACAGCGTGGTTATCGTCGAGCACAATATCGACGTCATCAAGTCGGCCGACTGGGTGATCGACCTCGGGCCGGAAGGCGGAAGGCGGGGCGGATTCGTCGTCGCGAAGGGCACGCCCGAGCAGATCGTGCACATCGACGAAAGTCATACGGGGCGTTATCTCGCTGGCTTGGTCTAGTCGGGTCGGTTTCCGAGGGCTAGAGGTGCAACTCTTTTCTGCCCACCCACGCGCGTTACCTCCTGTGTTTATGTCGCGGCTTATACAAATAGCCTTCGCCCGAGAACGCCATAGTGGGCGATAGCAATACGGCGGCCAGCCATGAGTATCTGATGAAAACGGCAGCCGTGTTGTCGGGCACCTTTCTCACCCAGAATCAGAAGGTGTGAACAGCCGTTGACAGGCCACGCGAATGGAACGAACGGGGCGTCCTATGCGGGGGCGCCGGATGAAATGAACAGTCTGTCAGGCATGCTGTCGGCGGACAGGGAATCGCGCAGGCGTCGTCCGCGACGGATCGCGCTTTTTTCCGGGGCCTACAATCACATTGCCGACGGCGTCACGTTGACCCTCAACCGCCTGGTTGAGCAGCTCGAGAAGATGGGCGACGAAGTACTCGTTTTTGCCCCAACAACCCGTGAGCCAGCGCTCGATCACAGCGGAACGCTTGTTCCGATTCCCTCGCAGCCACTCTTCTTCCGTCCCGACTATCACGTCTCATTCGGAATCGTTGGAAAGGCGCGTCAACGGCTGAAGGAATTCGATGCCGACCTGTTTCACATCGCTACGCCGGATGCCTTGGGTCTCTCAGCACTTCGGTACGCGATGAAGAACGAGATCCCCGTCGTCTCGTCTTACCACACGCATTTCAGTTCCTACCTGCAGTACTACCACCTCGACCCGATAGAGTCGCTGGTCTGGGGCTACCTGCGCTGGTTTTACGACAAGTGCGAGCACCTTTACGTCCCGACGGAGTCGATGCAGGCGGTGCTCGAGGAGCACGGCATCGATGCCGAGATGCTGCTTTGGCCACGCGGCGTCGACACAACGGTGTTTAGGCCCGAACGCCGGTCGCTTCGCTGGCGGAGGCGTCTCGGGTTTGCAGATGACGAGGTGGTGATTTCGTTTATCAGTCGATTGGTGTGGGAGAAGGGTCTCGACGTTTTTGCCGACGCGCTCGAATTGCTGACACGCCGGGGTGTTCACTTCCGCGTCCTTATCGTTGGTGACGGTCCGGCGCGGGAGGACATCGAGGAACGTCTCCCGAAGGATACGGTCTTTACGGGCCACCTCGAGGGTGCAGACCTAGCTACGGCCTACGCTTCCTCCGACGTCTTCTGCTTCCCAAGCGAGACGGAGACTTTTGGAAACGTGACGCTCGAGGCAATGGCATCCGGCCTGCCTGCTGTCTGCGCGAACGCTCCCGGTAGCTCGTCGCTCGTCGTTGACGGCGCGACCGGGTTTCTCTGTGAGGGTGGCAACAACAGCGACTTTGCAGACGCCCTGGAGAAGCTGTCCGCAAATCGCGGCCTGCGGTTCCGGATGGGAGATGCTGCGGCCGAGCGTGCGCGGTCGTTCGACTGGCCGGTCATTCTTGCCCGCATGTCAGAGTATTACAACCGGGTGCTCGGTATCCCGGCCCGTACCCCCGTGCGAGCAAGGTCAAAGCCTCCGACTGAGAAGGCCCTGGACTATTGACCGACGCGCCCGTGAAAATCCATTTCGTATCGCACTGCCTGCCACCACTCGACCAGCCTATCTCGAACGTAGGCGGCATGCAGCGAGTCGCCGCGGATCTGACCGATGCGTTGGCATGCCGAACGGACATACAG
>JAHHLP010000112.1 GCA_018679295.1 Rhodothermia bacterium | reverse complement strand
GGTACGAAGACATTGCTGCGACGGATGAGGGCTAGGCTCGGGTCGCAGAGTCTGCGGGTGGTGGAGCGGTGTCGTCCGGCCGGAGATCCTTCCGACCCTCTGAAATATCCTCCTCCGGGGGCGCTGCACTACTGAGATCGTCAGCGCGAGGAACTTCCGCGCGACCAGCGTCTCCATCTACTATGGTTCCATCTCCAGAAGCCGTAGCGGCGCCAAAATCTGCGCCGCTCGAACCTTCGGGCACTGGCACCGGGACGCCCTCCGCTACCTGAAACGCTACCTTCGCGTCGGAACGAGCCTGGCGGCTATGAAAGGCCTTCTGGAAAACGAGAATGCCCACCACACCGACGACGATCGACATATCCGCCACGTTCCAAATCGGAAAGAGCGCAATGTATTTACCGCCCAGCAACGGAATAGAATCCGGCAGGTAACCCCGCCACACATTCACGTGGATGAAATCGACGACGCGGCCCTGAAAGAACGGCTCACCATAGATCAACGCGCCGTAAAAGACGCGATCAATGATATTGCCCAGCGCGCCACCTAAAACCAGCGCAAGACTCGTCCGGTACGGCGCATATCCCTTTCGGATCGAAATCAGATAGAAAATAATTACGGCCGTTGCGAAGATGGAGAAATAGGTGATGAGTGACTTCGGCCCGAACGTGATGCCGAATGCCATGCCGGGGTTCTCCGTATAGGTCAGGCTCAACCAGTCGCCTATCAGCGGGATGCTCTGCGAGCGATACATAGTCTGCACGACCAGCATCTTTGTCGCTTGGTCGAGCGCCACAATCACTCCTGTAAGCCAGAGTACGCGCATTCTGAGCGGGTCTGTTTAGACACAAACGAGGCGGTACCATACGGTGCCGCCTCCATTTGGTTGTGTCTGCGTTTGTACGGTAGCTACCTCTTCTGTTGACGCTTGGCGTCAATAGAGATCTCGGTGTGGGGTACTGCCTCGAGGCGCTCCTTGGAGATCGGGTTGCCTGTCACCTTGCATATGCCGTAGGTGCGGTTCTCGATTCGCTCGAGTGCACGATCAAGATAGCCGACAAACTTCTGTTGCCGAGCGACCATCATGTAGAGCTTCTCGCGTTCCATAGCGTCCGTTCCGGCGTCCGCCATATGGAAGCTGTAGGCCGTGTCGTTCTCCGACTGCTCGCGCGAGTCCGCAAGTTGACTCTTGAGACTGTCGATGTCCTCAACGGCAGACCGGCGCCGCGCAAGGATGAGCTTGCGAAAATGGTCGAGTTCCGACTTCGAGAATGGCGTCTTGATGACTTTAGGCGTTTCCTGCCTCTTCCTGGCTGCTGTCGCACTACCCTTGCCGTTGCGGGAGGTCGCTTTTCCGCTAGTTGAAGGCGCTGAGGACTTCTTGTTCGCTGCCACTTTCTTCTTTGCTGTCACCCGCTTGGCAACTTTCTTGGAAGCGGCTTTCTTGCGTGTAGCAGTAGTCTTCTTCGTTGCGGTTTTTCTGGTACTGGTCTTCTTCGCCGCCGACTTGCGCGCGGTGCCTTTCTTTGCAGCAGACTTCCTGGCGGTCGACTTCTTCGCCGTCGATTTGCGGGTTGCTGCCTTCTTTTTGGGTGCCGCTTTCTTCGGAGTCGCCTTGCGAGCCGTGACCTTCTTCTTGGGCGCGGCCTTCTTCGCGGTCCTCTTGCGAGCCGTGGTCTTCTTCTTGGGCGCGGCCTTCTTGGCGGTCCTCTTGCGAGCCGTGGTCTTCTTCTTCGGCGCTGCCTTCTTCGCGGTCCTCTTGCGGGCCGTGGCCTTCTTCTTCGGCGCTGCCTTCTTTGCAGTCCTCTTGCGAGCCGTGGCCTTCTTAGCTGACGTCCGCGACTTGGACTTGCTCTTACTTGAAGTCTTTCTCGTTGCCATAGTCAATCTCCCATCAAATAAGTGCAGGACGACTACCGTCTATCGACACGCCGGACTGCAACCGTAAATTCCTCGCCATCAATCTGAAAAACCTCGACTAGGTCACCGTCGGGATGGCTAGCCTCTTCTAACTCTAGTGCGAGGGTCTCGTTCCGAATCCACTCGGCATGGTGAGCGATCGCTCCGCGCAAAGACTCAGTAGCACTATATCTGACCTCAATTCGGTCCGTAACCTCAAAACCAGCCTGTTTTCGCAGATTTTGGATTCGGTTGACCGATTCCCGCGCCAGTCCCTCCTTCGCAAGCTCGTCGGTCACACTTACGTCCAGCGCGGTCGTCACGCCGCCCTCGCTTTCTACGAGCCAACCCTTCACACCCTCGCTCACAATCACCACATCATCGGCACCCAAAACCACGGTCTGGCCATCTACCTCAATTTCGTGGGATCCGTCATGGACGAACGCCTCGATCTCCTCTTCCCCCCATTCCCTAACTGCAGCATTGACCGGCTTCATCAGTTTGCCCAATCGCTTGCCCAGGGATTGAAAGTTAGGTTTGGCGGATCGGTGCACTACGTCGGATGAGGACTCGATATACTCCAGTTTCTTGACGTTCACCTCGTCAAGGATGATATCACGAACGGCGTCCACATCCTCCCGATCCACGCCCTGTCCTATAACGACAAGCGCCCGTGCCAGCGGCTGCCTGACATTGATGCCGCTGGTGTTTCGCAGGCCGAGGATTATGGACGAAATTGTGCGAGCGAGCTGCATCCGATGCTCCAGAACCTGATCGATCATCGAACCCTCGCTTTCAGGAAAGAGCGCCAAATGCACCGATTCTGGAAACGCGCGCGGCGCAACCTTGGTGAGGTTACGAAAGAGCCACTCGCCAAAAAACGGCGCAACGGGACTCATTAGTTGCGCCACCGTGACCAGCACTTCATAGATCGTCTGATAGGCGGCCAGCTTGTCTTCCGCTTTACCGCTTTTCCAGAAGCGCCGCCGCGAACGCCGGACGTACCAATTAGATAAGGCCTCGACGAGATCCTCGATGGCCCGTGCCGCCCGGGTCGGATTGTAGTCCGCGAGTGAACTGTCGACGGTCTCAACAACCGAATGAACCCTGCTCAGAATCCAGCGGTCGAGCTCGGAACGTTCGGCCAGCGGCACCGGGTCCTCGTCGTAGATAAACCTGTCAATGTTAGCGTACGTGGCGAAAAAGCTATATACATTCTCCAGAGTGCTGAAGAACTTCCGCAACGTGTCCTGAAGACCCCGTTCGGAAAACTTCAGGTTCTCCCACGGCGGGCTGTTGCTCATCATGTACCATCGCACAACATCGGCTCCATATCGATCAATCACATCGAATGGATCTACCGCATTGCCTTTCGTCTTGGACATCTTGTCGCCGTTCTCGTCAAGGACGAGGCCATTTACGACAACGTTGCGATAGGCCACGGAGTCCCGCACCAGGGCGGCGATGGCATGTAGCGTGTAGAACCACCCGCGCGTTTGATCGACTCCCTCGGCAATGAAGTCAGCCGGGAAACTCTCCTCAAATGCAGCGTCATTCTCAAACGGGTAGTGCCACTGAGCGAACGGCATGGCGCCGGAATCGAACCACACATCGATCAGGTCCTCAACACGGCGCATCGTACCGCCGTCCGGTGCCGGCCACGTGAGGTTGTCCACAAACGGCCGGTGAAGATCAAGCTCATCGTACGGGGGAAGGTTGTCGCCCACCTTTTCGCGAAGCTCGGCAATAGATCCTATCACCTCGATGTACTCGGAGCCAGGAGCGTCGGACTGCCAGATCGGTAACGGCGTACCCCAAAAGCGCCGCCGACTCAAAGCCCAGTCGATATTATTCTCTAGCCATTCTCCAAATCGTCCTGTGCCAATACCTTCCGGCTGCCAGTTAATCTGATTGTTTAATTCGATTAATCGCTCCTTGATAGCCGTCGTACGGATGAACCAACTCTCGACGGGATAGCTCATCAACGGCGTCTCCTTTCGCCAGTCGTGCGGGTAATTGTGTAGATAGCTGTCGTGCCGGTACAGAAGTCCGCGCGCACGGAGATCTCGGTTGATCACCTTGTCGGCGTCCTTGAACCACTGCCCCGCCACGAGCGGCGCCTCATCCGTAAACCTGCCGTCCGGAGCGACTGGGTTTACCAGAGGCAAGTTCTCCCGCTGAGCCGTAAGGAAATCCTCTGCCCCAAACGCCGGGGCCGTGTGAACAATGCCTGTGCCGTCCTCAGTGGAAACGTAGTCCGCGGGGACAACGCGCCAGCCGTCCTCAGTGACTCGGTCCACGAAGTAGTCGAACAGCGGCTCGTACCGCTCTCCCACGAGATCAGCGCCTCGATAGTCAGCCTCAACGACGTACTCCTCCCGGAGCACCTCGAGTCGATCCTCCGCCAGAATCAGTCGTTCCTGAACCCCGTCATCCTGTTGGACGCGAACTCGCACATACTTGATGTCGGGGCCAACGGCGAGCGCTGTATTCGATATAAGAGT
This sequence comes from Rhodothermia bacterium, assembly GCA_018679295.1. Taxonomy (GTDB): domain Bacteria; phylum Bacteroidota; class Rhodothermia; order Rhodothermales; family JABDKH01; genus JAHHLP01. The sequence continues at coordinate 5,423 of JAHHLP010000112.1, read as the reverse complement.
CCAGGGAGTGGTCGTCCACGCCAGAAAGTACGTGTTGTCTTGCCCCGCCACAGCAAAGCGAATGAATACGCTGGGATCCTGGACCTCGCGATAACCCAGGCTTACTTCATGAGAGGACAGCACGGTACCCGAGCCCGGACTGTACCACTGAATCTTGTGTCCCTTATATAGTAGACCCTTCTTGTGAATCTGCTTCAGGAGCCACCAAACACTCTCGATGTACTCACTCCTGTAGGTTACGTACGGGTGTTCGAGATCAACCCAGTAACCCATTCTCTGGGTTAACTCATCCCACAGTTCGGTGTAGCGAGAGACGCTCTCACGGCAGGCGCGATTGTACTTGTCGATTCCGTATTCGTAGACCTGATCCCTGCCGTCCAGCCCCAGTTCCTTCTCGACCTCAATCTCGACCGGCAGTCCATGGGTATCCCAGCCTGCCTTGCGCGTGACAAGGTATCCTTTGGCAGTCTTGTAGCGGCAGAAGATGTCCTTTATCGTTCGGGCCATCACATGATGGATTCCCGGACGCCCGTTTGCCGTCGGCGGTCCTTCGTAAAAAGAGAACACGGGCCCGCCTTCTCGCTCGCTTATGCTGCGCGCAAAAATGTCATGCTCCTTCCACCAACGGAGAGTTCCCTTTTCTATCTCCGGGTGATTGAAGCGCTTAACCTCTGCGAACTTTGTCATGGATCAGACAGATCGAGGTCGGACGGAACGAAACAAAACGGTGGGAAAATCGACCAGCGCCGAGAGGTTGAAAGATACACCAAAAGGCACGTGGGATCAGCCGCGAATCGGTCGTCAATGCGTAATTAACCGATTGTCAACCGGACGGGATCGCCGCCGGTCGATCTCCATTACGCCGGGGCTGCCGCCGAGACAACCTTCCGCAAGAGCTGCGTCAGCCGCGGTTCAGCTTCCGCTGCGGCCGCGAGTATGTCCGGGATTGAGACTTCCTCCAGTGCATCCGGAAAACACTCATCTGTGATAACGGAGATAGCGAGGCACCTCATACCCATATGCCGAGCGACGATGACTTCGGGCACCGTGCTCATCCCTACTGCATCGGCACCAATGAGGCGCAGCAAGCGATACTCTGCCCGCGTCTCCAGATTCGGACCGACAACGGCACAATAGACTCCTTGCTGTAGACGGAATCCGCCTTCAAGAGCAGTCTCTTCCGCTATCCGCCGCAGCTCGAGATCGTACGGCTCGCTCATGTCCGGGAATCTCGGTCCCCATGGCTCGTGATTGGCTCCGGACAAGGGACTGACTCCCTGAAGATTGATGTGATCGGTGATCATCATCAGGTCGGCCCTGCGGTAGTTCGGGTTCATCCCGCCGGCGGCATTGGAAATAAGCAGCGTGTCTACTCCCAGCGTTCGGAACACCCGAACCGGAAACGTCACCTGGCGGCCATTGTAGCCCTCGTACAGGTGAAAGCGTCCTTGCATGGCGAGCACGGGCACGCCGTCAAGCCGTCCGTAGATCAGCTTGCCGTGATGGGACTCGACAGTTGAGACCGGAAAGTGCGGAATATCGTCGTAGGAGATTGCGGCCTCGACCTCAATCTCTTCCGCAAGGCCCCCAAGACCGGTTCCGAGAATGATGCCAATGCGGGATGCCGGGGCCAGGCGAGCCTTGACCTCATCGGCCGCGGCCTGCACCTGAGAAACGTACTCTGCTATGAGAGAGGGATGCGAAGTACTGATTGCGGGTCACCCGTGATAAGCGTAAGTGATCTGGAGTACCTCACCAGCTAGGCGAGGTCATCCAGAATCTTACGAATCTTATCCATTTCAGGCGAATCGCGTCGGGCATCACTTCCTGTCGCACCTGAAGCAGGCGCTCTACCACCGTCTTCTTGATCCACAACTGCCTCTGTGTCGAAGCGAAGTGTATCCTCGTTATTTGCCGAGGTCTCGATCCCTTTAGGCGTTTCAGCCGGTTTGACGGACCCAACCTCGTTCTCGTGAGGCACTACCGGCTGCGCTTCATGTTTAGCCGGCTCGGCTGCACTCTCCGATACGTCGATCGCCGGTTCGTCGGCAACATCCTCGAGGTCTGCCATCTCATCAACGGCTTGCTCCTGTTCGAAGTCGCCCGAAGAGGCCGACTCGGCAATAGTGTCCTCCAGTTCTGTCTCCACTGCATCGGCGGCAGCCACAGGGTGCTGCTTCTCGTGGTCATCCAGGATGGCCAGCTCGGAGTTGAGCAGTGCGCGCAAGCGGGCAATCACCTCCGCCCGCCGGGACCGAATCCGTTCGATTTCCCGTCGCAGCCGGTACTTTTCGTCCTCAGCCTGTTTCTGGATTCGGGTTGCTGCAGCGACCGCCTCTTCAACTATTGCCTTCGCCTTGGTCTTTGCCGCTTCCAGGGTCTGCTTCGAGGAGTGACGGGCCGTCTTCAGCGCCTCCTGCATGGCCTCTTCGACCTGCTTGTAATGAGTAAGCTTGGACTCCAACTCAATGATGCGGCGTTCCAGCCTATCATTCTCTTCCGAAACGTCCTGCCATTGATCGGCGACCATTTGCAGAAAGGCATGCACCTCCTCTGGGTCCACGCCACGCATCGTGCGCTTGAAGTCCTGCTTCTTGATGTCAAGGGGCGTTAGTTTCATTACGCAAACTGCTTTGTTTGAATCAGGCTCCGGTCATTAGCTCTCACGTAGACGGCCGCGTTCGGACGGCGTCGGCGATTCGATTGTCTGGTCCAGCATATCTGACTCCACATCTACGCGTGTCGCAATTGCTTCGAGATTGCGAATTCGCCTTTCCAGATCCTCGGTCACCTCTCCAAGTCGCTGAACCTCCTCCAAGGCGGCCGCCGCGCTCTCACGCTCGTAGCCTTGCGAAGCTCGTACAAGCAGGTAGGCAACCAGACCGGCAGCTATTGTAAGAACCAACCAGATCATGGCAATGGCAAACTACTACGTAGAATCGGCCTATAGTGGGCTTACTCAAGCGATTAGCTGATATTACGCCTCGGCCCGAATCAGGTCCGCTCACCGAAGATAGCCGTGCCAACCCTGACGTGCGTTGCGCCTTCTTCGATCGCAACCTCGAAATCACCGCTCATGCCCATTGACAAGACCTCGAATTTGACGCTGAGGCTGGACTGGATACGCTCGTAGAGTCGTCGAAGTTTTGCAAATTCGGGCCTTACGTGCTCCGGATCATCCACAGGTCTTGCCAGGGTCATCAGACCAATCACCTGGAGATGCTCGTGGTTGAGGATCTCTCGGACTGCCGACTCCGCGTCGTCCGGGTCCCAGCCGAACTTGCTGTCCTCACCTGACACGTTCACTTGAGCCAGACACGGGATGACCTCTGAGTAACCGCCTGCCCTCTGATTCAGGGCCGTGGCCAGTCGCAGACTGTCGAGGGCGTGGAAGGTCGAACAATGTCCCAGTAACTCTTTGACCTTGTTACGCTGAAGGTGGCCGACCATGTGCCAGTTGATCTCGCTGCCGGGGTATAGCTCGGCCCATCGATCCACCTTACCGACGAGTTCCTGCACCCGGTTCTCACCGAAGTCTCGAATGCCTGACTCGTACGCCCGCCGTATGTCCTCTATAGAGAACTTCTTGGATACGGCGACGACCGTGATGTCGTCCGGTCGCCTACCGGCCCTTTCGGCTGCCCGTCGGACCCGTTCGAACACTACCTCGATGTTGCGCCGAATTTCGTGTGCTCGACTCTCCATAACTCACTCCCGACAATCTAGACCTCGCGATCAACTGCTACCTCTACTTGCTGCGTCTCGGAAACGGTGCAGGTCACGAGCATCGGTCGGCAGCACACCTCGCAGTCTTCCACGTACCGGTGCGATCCCGCACTCGCGTCGACGACCAAAGATATCCGCTGCCAGCAGTACGGGCAGGTGACGACATGCTCGTTCAGCAGCGGCTCCATCGAACAGTCTCCGCGTCACACTTCGATTCTAAGGACATCGAGGGGCGGCCGAGAATATACTCCGCGACTGCTGACCAGACCTACACCCACCGTGAGAGCGACCACCGCCAGCACCACGACGAAGAGTTCGAACCATGGCAAGACGAAGGGCGCCTCGAAAACGAACTCCGCAAGAGCGAGTGTCGCAAGAGTTGAAAGCGCTACGCCGGTCAGCGCCGCAAGAAGTCCCAGAAGGACGTACTCAACCGTCATGATCGTAAAGACCTGGTTGCGTGCGGCCCCGAGCGTCTTGAGCAGCACGCTCTCTCCAATCCTGCGCACGCGGCTTACTACGACGGCAGCCGCAAGAACAATGAACCCGGTAAGTATGCTGAAACCCGCCATGAAGCGAACCGCAAAGGCGATCTTGTCGAATACCGTCTCAACAACTTCGAGTATGAGGCTGAGATCGATAGCCGACACGCTGGGGTACTCGCGGATGACCGCAGCCTGAATCGCTCCGGATTCCGACTCGTCGTCGGTACGCGTTACGATGACGTTGAAATGTGGTGCTTCGTTGAGCACGCCTTCGGGAAACACAACGAAGAAGTTTGTCCGTACCTGTCGCCACTCGACGCGCCGAACGCTGCCGATCGTGGTCGTAATTGGAATGCCCTGGACGTCGAATACAAGCGTGTCACCAAGGCTCACGTTCAGGTCGGCCATGATGTCTTGCTCGACCGAGACCGGCACGACCGCATCCGGTGCATACGGGCCGGGGTCAAATTCTCCTCTAACGACCTCCTCTGATTCCGTCAAGTATGAACGGAAGGTCGACCTGTATTCCCTTCGATGCGCCCAGGTCGTTCTCGTCGTAGAGTCGGCTCTCATTTCGTCGATCGATCGCCCGTTGATCGCTGAAAGGCGCATGGTTACGATCGGCACGGTTTCGACAGCTTCGAGTCCGCGTCCGGAAAGGATTCGCTGTACTCCATCTGTCTGGTCGGGTTGAATATCGAAGAAGACCAGGTTGGGCCGTCCGCGATCGTCGGCGGTATCTATCTGGTTCAATAGCAGATGCTGAAGCGACAGAAACGTCGAAACGAGAAAGGTCCCGAGACCAATTGCCAGCAACATCATCAGCGTCTGGTTATTCGGCCGGTACAGATTGGCCACCCCCTGACGAAGCACGTAGGACAGTCGATCAAAAGAAATGCGCCGGAGCAGCCGGGTAGCAGCATACGCGACCCCGGCCAGCAAAGCACAGACGATGACCAGTGCCGCCACGTACGCGACCGCGACAATCGGATTGGGTCCTTGACCGATCGCGATCAACAGTACTGCCGCGACGAGAAGTACAAGTACTCCCACCTTGATCCAATCGACGCCTTTGTCGTCCTGCAGTCCTGCGGCGGTTCGGAGCGCCATCATGGGCGACACTTTTCGGACCTTGAGCAGCGGAAGCAATGCGAACAGGACGGTTACAGAGGTACCTACCCCAATGCCAAAAAGCACAGCCGAGAAGGACAC
>JAHHLP010000551.1 GCA_018679295.1 Rhodothermia bacterium | reverse complement strand
TTATTGCTGCCGTCAACGTCGTCTTACCGTGGGCCACGTGACCTATCGTGCCCACGTTAACGTGAGGCTTCGTACGCTGAAATGTCTCCTTAGCCATGGCTTGGTCTAGTCTGTATGTGTTAAAAGTTGGGTCATGCCCAATGTCAATAAAAAGCGCATCTCGCTTCTTCGAGATACGCGCGATAAGAGCCGCCTACCGGACTTGAACCGGTGACCCCTTCCTTACCATGGAAGTGCTCTACCGACTGAGCTAAGGCGGCATCCTTGCCTGCAGTCAAACATGACTAACAAACGACGGAGCGGGAGACGGGATTCGAACCCGCGACCCTCAGCTTGGAAGGCTGATGCTCTACCAACTGAGCTACTCCCGCCTGTTATGTCAAATCACAAGGACGATGTGGGCAGGGAAGGATTCGAACCTCCGTACTCGTACGAGACCAGATTTACAGTCTGGCGCCTTTAACCACTCGGCCACCTGCCCGACTCCTGAACGGAAGCTCTTACCCTTCAGGGCAGCGGAGCTGGCGGAGGGACTCGAACCCCCAACCTGCTCATTACAAGTGAGCTGCTCTACCAGTTGAGCTACGCCAGCGGCGTCGAAACCGTGTCCTACGTCCAGCATGTGAAGGTACTAACGTGATTCTTCGTCAGTCAACAAACCGGTTTTATGATTCGGTGAAGTATGCAAACTTCGATCACGCGTCCGCGGCACCATCAACCGGCTTCTTTCGATCTTGGTTCACGTTGATCAGGTAGCGGATCAGCTGAAACAGCACGAAGATCGCGATCAGCGCCGCAATTACCTGGCCGTACTGTCGTATCCACTGGCTCACAAGCTCCCAATTCTCTCCAACCTTGTACCCCGCAAAGGCAATCAGGGCCGTCCACACAAGCGAGCTAAGAGCTGAAAAACCGAGAGTTCGCCAAACGTTCATGTGGGCCATTCCGACGGTCAGCGATATGACGGATCGAAGTCCGCTCAAAAATCGGTTTGCCGCAATGACTCCATACCCCCAGCGGTGTAACCAATCCTTTGCGCGGCTGATGCGTCGCTTGGGGATCCACTTCAGCCTATCAGGGTCCATCACGGCACCACCAATCAGGCTGCCAAAGGCATACATGGTCATAAAGCCAAGCGTGCCGCCGAGTGTTGAAAGCACGATCACGACAGGCAAATCCAGAAGACCCGTACCCGCGAGGTAACCGCCCAGCACCACAACCATGTCGCCAGGCACCGGAGGGACGAGGTTTTCCCCGTACGAAATCGCCACTATCGAGAAATAGGCCCACGCTGGCGAAAGCGTCTGAATCCAGTCGAACAACTCGACAAAGAAATCACCCATCCCCGCGTTCTCCGCCTTTCCGGTAAAGGAGGCACACGGCGTGCGCCACGATACCCCGACCATCACCAACAAAACCCATGGTTTCCGAAGTGGTGGCCTTGACGCTCACCCGGCCGACATCGACACCCAAGTCTTCAGCTATGTTCGACCGCATCCGGGGGATATACGAGGCCAGCCGCGGCTGTTCCAAGACGACCGTCGCATCGACATTCCCCACGGCGTACTCACGCTCTCTCACCAGACCCATAACTGTAGCCAACAGTTTCCGGCTGTCCGCGTTCTTGTAGGCCGGGTCGTTATCCGGAAAATGGGACCCGATGTCACCGAGGGCAGCCGCCCCCAGAATGGCATCTGTGATGGCGTGCAGGAGGACGTCCGCGTCGGAATGGCCCGACGGACCTTTGTCGAACGGTACGAGCACACCGCCCAGGACGAGAGGCCTCCCCGACTCCATTCGATGGACATCGTAGCCATAACCGATCCTCGTACCGGGATCATCCATCAGGTCCTCGACTCGCGGTTGCATCCTGGACTATCATCTCGGCCAGCTCCCAATCGTCCGGAGTAGTAATCTTGAAATTGGCTGGGTGTCCATTAATCAAACAAACAGCGTGCCCCTGCCGCATGACCAGATCAACGTCGTCTGTAGTCTTCCAGCCGGCCTCCGCGGCCTCGCGGTGCGCCTCAACCAGCAACGCGGGTCGAAATCCCTGGGGCGTCTGCATCCGGTAAATGCCTTCGCGACTCACTGTTTCGGCGAAGTTAGTGCCGCTGACTTTGCGGAGCGTGTCGGCGACAGGTATGGCGAGGGAGGCAGCCTCGTAATCACGTACCGCTGCAACCACCTCGCGGATTTTGTCGGTAGACGCGAATGGTCGTGCAGCATCGTGGACCAGCACAACACGCGCCGCCGAGGAGACCACTTCCAGGCCTTTACGCACTGATTCCTGACGCGTTGCACCGCCGACCGTCAGCACGAGTCCGTCAAAATCGACCGACTTGAGATCTGCTTCGGTATCCGACAAGTGGCCTTCCGGAACGACCACCACGACCTGCATGACCTCTTTCAATCCGGTAAAGCAGCCGACTGACCGTCGAAGCAGCGTGTGCTTGCCGAGCGTTCGGAACTGCTTGGGTACCCCTCCCATTCTGCTGCCCATCCCGGCTGCCGGGATTATCACAGCCACGTCCCTCGAATGACCGACCCCGTTTGCCATGTGCAGTTCTCGCGCGCTCGCCGGCTAGCGGCTGAGGCTAGATAATCAGCATCGCATCACCAAACGAGAAGAGCCGATACTTCTCCTTGATCGCCTCCTGATACGCCTCCATGA
>JAHHLP010000327.1 GCA_018679295.1 Rhodothermia bacterium | reverse complement strand
ATCTGGCACGACGCGGCCGATGATGTACGCCGCGGCGGATTCTCGAGCACAATGAATTACCACGCCTTCGCGATGCCCGTCAAGGGCTTTCTGGTCGACGGGAAGGTTGCCGGCTCGAAGTTCGTGGAGATGCTGAACGATCGCGCCGAGAGTTACCCAGCGGCCAGCCGATTCGCGCTTCTGAACCTGGTCGATTCCCACGATACGCCGCGCATCGCGTCGATGATTGTCAACCGCGAGTCGAGGTACACGGAACCTGATGTGTTTGACTACGATCGTGACGGTCGGGGTGGCGACCGAAACTACAAGATCCGTAAACCCAGTGAGATGGAGCGCCGGATTCAGCGTATGATTGCGTTGGTGCAGGCGACGCACGTCGGAGCGCCGATGATCTACTATGGAACGGAAGCCGGGATGTGGGGCGCGGACGACCCGGATGATCGCATGCCGACCACGTGGGACGACATGCAGTTTGATGTCCAGGCGAGCCATCCTTACGGACGGTCCCGGCCAGCGGATACAGTCGCGTTTGACCGCGACCTCTTTACCTTCTATCAGCGCGCGTTCGACGAGCGCCACAAGCGCAAAGTGCTTCGTCGCGGCGAGTTCGACCCCATCGGGGCCAGCGATGCCGAAGGCGTAGCCGCGTTCGTGCGCCGTCTTGATAGCGAGGCTGCGGTGGTCGTTATGAATCGCGAAGAGACGGCACAAACAATCACGTTGGTCAAACCGACGACGGGTTGGAGCAGCGCCTCTGTCGCTCTCTCCTCGTCGGCGGACGGGGATGTTCGCCTGTCAGATGGCGGCGAAACGCTGACCATCGAACTCGAACCGTTGACGGCCGCGCTGCTTGTCGGCGCCGACACGCCCCTAGTCCCGACAGGAGCGGATGAGTAGACTCGCGTCACGGCTGGTTCTGTGCGGTCTAACGCTGTTGGTGGCGGGGTGTGCGAGCGCTCCGGACGTACCGAGAATCAGGATCTGGCACCAGAAGATCGGGCCCGAGCGCCTTTTCTTTGAGCGGGTCATCGCGGAGTACAACGATGCGCACGACGACCACGTGGTCGAGGTGCTGTACCGTGAAAACGAAGAGGCAAGAAATCTATTCGTGATCGCGTCGGTCGGAGGAAAGGGACCGGAATTGTTGTTTGGCCCTTCCGATAACGTGTCGGTACTGGCGCTGACGGAGTCGATCATGCCCATCGACCGCGTTCTTTCCGATGAGTACCTCGCACAGTTCAACGACGAGGGGTTGATCGGCTGGAATGACCGGCCGTGGATGGTGGCGGACCAGGTCGGCAACCACCTGATGTTCGTGTACAACAAGCGGTTCATCGCCGAGCCGCCCGAGACGCTTTCGGAAATGATCGCGCTATTAACCGAGCTCAAGCAGCGCCCCGACATCACCTACGGACTGACCTGGAACTACACGGAGCCGTTCTTCTTCCTCCCGTTTCTCACATGCCATGGAGGCTGGGTGATGGACGAGGAGGGCCGGCCTTCGTTGAATACCGACGCCACCGTCAACGCTATCCAACTTATTCTTGACCTTCGCGACAAACACCAGCTGATTCCCGGCACAACCGACTACGACACTGCGGAGGCCACTTTCAAGGAGGAGCGAGTACCGGCCATCATCAATGGACCGTGGTCGTGGACCGGCTACGAGCAGTCGGGTATTGACTACGGCCTGGCTCGCATCCCGATGAACGCCGACACGGGATTGTGGTGCGCGCCCGTCGTTTCGTCCAAGGGCTACAGCGTGAATGTCAACGTTCCTGACGAGAAGCTGCCTCTCGTACGCAGCGTTCTGGAGTATCTGACAAGTCCGGACATGCAAGCGGCGATGGCCCGCGAGTTATCGACCATTCCCGTGATCACCGAGATTCGGGAGTCCGAGGTGATGAATGAGAACCCGTTGCTGCAGCGGTCGCTCTCGCAAATAGAGGTCAGCCGACCCATGCCGATCGACCCCAAGATGCGCCAGATATGGGACGGGATGCGGGGGCCGTACCAGCTGATCATGAACGGCGCCGTGACCCCGCAGGAAGGTGCGGAATTGATGCAGCGGGAAGTCGAGAAAAGAATCGCTGATACGTTCTTGTAATACCAAAAGACTGGTCCGTCAACTGATGCCGCCTATGCCAAAGTCTTTTATCAAGCGAAAATCTATTTGACCCAGCCATCCGTCCTGATTGAAGTTTTTAAGCAATCATAGCGAGAAGCGGAAGGCGCAGTTGTTCCTGCTGTTCCTGCTGGCACCGACGGTCGTGTTGGTGCTGGCGGTAGTCGCGTACCCGTTCATGTTCAACGTGGTGCTGTCGCTTTCGAACATGAACATCTATCACATCCGCGATTGGGACGTCGTCGGGATTCAGCAGTATGTCGCCGTTTTCCAGGAGCCGAAGTTCTGGGAGATACTCTTCAAGACGGTTGTCTGGACCGGAGTGAATATCGTATTTCATGTCGTGATCGGCGTGTTCCTGGCCGTGCTGCTGCACCAGAAGTTTGTAGTCGGCAAGCCGGCCTGGCGGGTGCTTCTGATTCTTCCGTGGGCGCTTCCGCAATACATCACGGCGTTGACCTGGAGGGGCATGTTCAACTACGACTACGGGGCCATCAACCTCCTGATCACCAAGTACATGAATCTGTCTCCGGTCGAGTGGCTGACGTCGCCCTTCGAAGCCTTTGCCGCTGCCATCCTGACCAACATCTGGTTGGGATTTCCCTTCATGATGGTGATCGCGCTCGGCGGATTGCAGTCGATACCGGCGGAGTTGTACGAGGCTGCTGATGTGGACGGCGCTTCCCCCTGGAAGAAGTTCTGGAACGTTACCGCACCGCTCCTCAAACCGGTCATGCTTCCCGCGATCATTCTCGGTATCGTGTGGACGTTCAACAACATCAACGTCGTCTGGCTCGTGTCGAACATGGGAGAGCCGAACGATCAGACGCACATCCTGGTGTCGTTCGTATACAAGGCGGCATTCAACGCGTATCGGTTCGGCTGGGCCGCGGCCTTGTCGATGGTCATCTTCGTGATCCTTTTCACCTTCAGCCAGGTATTTCTCAACCGCACGAAGGCGACGGAGGCGGCGTACTGATGGGTAAAGACGCGAACGCAAAGCGACTTGGAGGAATCGTCGGAACCTACGCGGTGTTGATCATATTTGCTGCGATTTCGATCTACCCGGTCTCCCGCATCGTGACCATCTCGCTACGGCCTGGCGACCAGCTTCTGTCGACGTCGCTGGCAATCATTCCGGACGGGGCGTCGCTGCGTAATTACGTTCACCTGCTTACGGAGACGCAATTTCTTCGCTGGATGCTGAATTCGCTTCTGGTCTCGATTGTTGTGACGGTCACGGGAGTAGCGTTTGCGTCTACAGCAGGTTACGGCCTCTCGCGGTACAAGTTTGCCGGCAAGGGTGCCATGCTAAGTGGCCTATTAGTCACGCAGATGTTTCCTGCTACGATGCTGCTGCTGCCGCTTTATGTCGTGCTGATAAAGCTGCACCTGCTCAACTCGTACCTGGGAATCGTCATCATCTATACCGCCACGGCGTTGCCCTTCTGTGTCTGGCAGATGAAGGGCTATTACGACACAATTCCGTTTGCGTTGGAAGAGGCCGCCCGAATCGACGGTGCGACCCCCTGGCAGACTTTCCGAAAGGTGATTTTCCCTCTTGCGGCGCCGGCGCTCGTCATAACCGCTCTTTTTTCATTCATGACGGCATGGAATGAATACGTGGTGGCGAATGTTGTGCTGCAAGACACGGAGCTGTACACCTTGCCGCTGGGTCTTAAGATGTTTCAGGGCAGCATGCAGACGCAGTGGGGACTGTATGCGGCCGGGTCATTGCTGGTATCCGTGCCAGTCGTTGCGCTGTTCCTTGTCCTGAGCCGGTATCTGATATCCGGGCTGACGCTCGGGGCGGTCAAAGGGTAGGACCGCTGTGCCGGCACGTGCGAAAGTAGATCCACCTGAAGCCGGCCCGGAGATTCGCAGTCAGCGCTCGTCTCCCGTACGCCACTGGCGTGGCTGCAACAGCAGACCGGCCGGAGCAACCAACACATTGTACAGGACATAGGTCAAGTCCCACAAAGGATGCAGCGCCAGAAGATCTTTCTCATGAAGATGAGTCGCGGCATTCCTCAACGCCATGTGCTGGACGGCGAGGCGCAGCAGCAAGCAGGCGACGCCAACCCACCCGATCAAAACTGGCGCCAACCACATCGCTACCCCACTAATCTGAAACGCAGCAATGTGCGCCTGCACGCCCAACGGGTAATACCTCCCGGCCGACGTGTGACGATGCTTCTGCCGTAGCCACGACGACCACGATCCAGGTGGCGGACTCGGCACGAAGGCGTCCTTTCCGAACATGTGGACGACATCTGCTCCATTCCCAACTGCCGTCTGCAAGAACAGATCGTCGTCGCCACTTAGTGAGTGCATAGTCGTGGTGAGGCCGCCGACGCGGTCGAACAGCTCGCGGGAATAGGAGATGTTTCGCCCCACCGCCATGTAGGGCCGACCAACTCCGCAAGCTGCCGCGGTAAGAAACGCCGTCGTGAAGTTCTCGAATCGGGCCACGTAGTTCAGGAAACCGGGCTCCCTGTCGTATGGTCCGTAGCCAATCACAATGCGGTCCGAATAGAGACCGTCGTAGTGTGCCACCAGGCGCCGAAGCCAGGCCGGGCTGGGACGGCAATCGGCGTCGGTGAGTGCGATCAATGGATGTTTCGCGGCATTGATTCCAGCCGTAATCGCGTGCTTCTTTCTCGGCTCAACGGGTTCTACTGTTACGAGGCTGACGCGGGCATCGGCGGCAATATGATCGAGCACGATGTTACTGGTCGCATCGGTCGACCCGTCGTCCACGATGATCACTTCGAACTCAGGGTAGGCCTGCGATCGCAGCGCGTCCAGAAGCGCGTTGAGATTGGACTCTTCGTTTCTGGCCGCAACAACGATAGAGATGGCAGGCGTCCGGAGCGCATCGTCCTCGCCGGCCACATGCGCCGACCGGGAGAC
>JAHHLP010000254.1 GCA_018679295.1 Rhodothermia bacterium | reverse complement strand
GTGTCCCGCGAGCCTTCGCATGTCCTGTACGTGGGAGCGAGCGGCCGGGGATGCTGTGAGGAGCCGACCGTCTACCGCATCGAGAATGCGGATTCCCTCTTCAGTGAACCCGTAGCCTCCACGCTGCCCGTCGCTCCAGGCTCCTACCTGCACGGAATCGCGGTCAACCCATTGGATGCCGACGAGCTGCTGGTGGTGTTCTCGAATTACGGCGTTCAGAGCGTATTTCATTCGCTCGATGGAGGGGCTACCTTCGATGCGGTCCAGGGCAATCTGGCTGATTCGGGATTACTCAGAGGCCCATCGGTTCGATCGGCGGCGATTCTGCCTGACGGTAAGCGGACCATATATCTAATCGCCTCCAGTACCGGTTTGTATGCTTCAACGACACTGTCTGGCAATTCGACCGAATGGCAGCCGCAGGGCGAGAGCGTCCTGGGGCGGATCATTGTCGAAGCGCTCGCGTCACGGGTTTCAGACGGCCGCGTGGTCGCCGGAACGCATGGAAGAGGGCTGTTCGTTGGATCACCGCTGCCTGTCGTCGGCTCTGAACGAGTCCCGGCACCGACCGCGGTCAGTCTCCTCCAAAACTATCCCAACCCGGTGACGGAGCATACGACGATCAATTTCAGATTGTCATCGAGAGCACAGGTTTCCCTGACGCTCTATGATGTGGCTGGACGGCTTGTTGAGACGTTGCTGGACGGCGCGACGCTCGGGCCCGGGCAACATCGTATTAATGTCTCAGCCGAAGGACTGGCAAGCGGGTCGTACGTATATCAGATGCAGGTGCGCGAAGGCGGTCGTATTGTAGCAGTGGAATCAAAGCAGATGACGATAGTTCGTTGAGAAATTGGTCGAACGCGGAGTGGAAAGAAGATCAGTAACACATTTTGAGCTCATTGAGAAGCTTGGTGCGGGCGGGATGGGTGTCGTCTATAAGGCGCGCGACGTCCTGCTCGACAGGATCGTTGCGCTGAAGTTTCTTCCCGCCCACCTGTCGTCAGACGATCGAACGAGGACACGGCTGTTGCGTGAGGCCCGCGCAGCAGCCAACCTGACGCATGACAACATCTGTACCATCTACGAAGTGGGTGAGAGTGAGGACGGCCAGCCGTTCATCGCGATGGCTTACTACGACGGAAACGCACTTCGTGACTTGCTGCGCTCAGATGACGACTCGCCGGTGCCGCTCGAAGCGGAGGAGGCCTTTCGCATCGCGCTGGCCGTTGGCCGCGGTCTTCAAAGTGCCCATGAGCAAGGCATCGCGCACCGCGATATCAAACCCGAAAACGTCATGGTCACCGAGCGTGGCGACGTCAAGATTCTCGATTTTGGGCTCGCAAAGATCGCTCACACTACGCAGATTACCGCGGAGGGCGCCGCTGTCGGCACGATTGCTTACATGTCTCCCGAACAGGCCCGCGGAGAGTTGGTCGATCACCGGACCGATATCTGGTCGCTTGGTGTAATGCTTTATGAGATGCTCGCGGGTCGCTCGCCCTTCCAGGGCGTCTACGATCAGGCAATCATCTATTCCATTCTCAATGAGGATCCCCTGCCGGTGTCGAAGTTGGTCACCGGGCTTCCAGACGGAGTCGATGACGTGGTCGCGCGTGCCCTCTCCAAGAACGCAGACTACCGCTGGGGGACTGCGGCCCAACTTTGCGACGCCATTGAGCTCCTGAGCCAAGGCGGAACGGTGGCTCCTTTCCAGGCGGTCAAGTCGATTTCGGAGGAGCCCGATGACATATCGATTGCAGTCCTGCCTCTCGACGATATGGGATCAAATGGGCACGGCGACTACTTCGCCGACGGGTTGACCGAGGAATTGATCTCGGACCTGTCGAAGATCCAGCAGCTGCGGGTGATCTCCAGGGGCTCTTCGATGGTGTTCAAGGGATCAAAGGGTTCGTCCGCAGACATCGGTCGCCAGCTCGGCGTCCGCTACCTGGTCGACGGAAGCGTACAGCGATCGGGAAGTGCGGTGCGAATACATATGCAGCTCATTGAAGCGGCATCTAACGTCAACGTGTGGTCCGACAAATACCGAGGAACTGTCGACGATGTGTTCGATCTGCAGGAAACCGTGTCGCGTTCCGTCGCCGAGGCCCTCCAGCTGAAGTTAACGTCAAGTGAAGCAGAACAGATCTCTTACCGACCGATAGACAGCTTTGCCGCATACGACAGCTACTTGCACGCGCGGTCCCAAATGTGGTCGATGCTGTCCGAAGAGGCCGTCCAGGAAACTCTCAACCACCTCGATCGCGGACTCGAAATCGTCGGAGACAATGAACTCCTGTTCGCAGGCCTTGCCTACACTCATTGGCAGGCAGTCAACAACGGTGTGAGGCCGGCCACCGACCTGGATCGTGCCGTAGAGTACACGGAGAAGGTCTTTGAGCTGAATCCGGAATCGCACCACGGCTATCGAATGCGCGGTCTGGTTTCGGCTCTGGGCGGTGAGTTGCAAGCAGCTGCAAAGGCGCTTCGCCGCGCGTACGATGAGGATGCGAACGACCCCGACACGCTGTTCTGGCTAGCGCTCATATACATATCGGCAGGCCGCATCGTTGATGCGGCTCCGCTGGTTGATCGGCTGCTGCAGATAGATCCATTGAATCCGGTTGCCCGGAGTCAGCCCGGATATATCCATCTTCTTGCGGGGCGTTTTGACCTGGCCGTCGAGCCGTTCGGCATGCTCCATGACGCTGCTCCCGACAACCCCGTATTTCGATTCTTTTACGGACTCGTTCTGGCTTTCGCTGGCAGAAAGCCAGAGGCCGAAGGAGTGCTGGAACCACTCACTAGCGAAGCTGCCCAAACTTTCTTTGGGGCATTGGGCAGTTTCTTCTTATCTGCGTTGCGCGGACAAAGGCAGCAGGCTGAGGAGGCGGTGACGCCCGTGGTCAGCGGGGTTGCATCATCGGACTTCCAGTACTCCTGGATCCTGGCGTGCGGCTATGCATTGATCGGCGACAAGAATAACGCTATCGACTGGCTCGAAAACTCGGTCGCTCGCGGATTTATCAATTTTCCCTACCTTGCGCTCTGCGATCCGTTTCTGGCCGCGCTGCGTGACGATGTGCGCTTTCAAGAGCTCATGGAGCAAGTGAAAGCCAAGTGGAGGAATTTTGAGCTGTAGTCGAGCGGGGCATCGCCGGACGGAACCGCATACCAATCTCAACGGGCCCATCTGCCAACAAAGGAGGTATAACAATGGCCGACGTGTTTGATCTACTTCGGGATCTTTCAGAGCGATCCGATCTTGCAGCGAAATTCGCTCGTGACCCTGATGGCGTCATTTCCAATTACACCGTGACTGATTCTCAGAAGAGTGCGCTGAAGCAGGCTCAGCAGGAGGGCTCGATGAGTCCAGTTTGCGACATGCTCTCCAACGCAGTAAGCAAGGGTAACGGCGGCGGCATCTTCTGCTAACGTAGGACTGAACGGGGCGAGCTCGGTGCGACAAAACGCCACCCTCGCCATCGTAGGTATTGGACTGCGCGGAGTCCGTCAGGTTACGGACGAGGCACACGACGAGATTGCGAGGGCCGACCGAATCCTGACGATAGTCGAGTCTCCCGAGACGAACGAATGGGTCGCCACCGTAAATCCGAAGGCTGAAATTGAAGCCATCGGAATGGTGCGCTGGTGGGACGAAGACCGGCTCCGTGGGTGGGTTGACGATATCCTTGGTGCGATGGACGGCCGGCACACAGTCCTGGTCCTGGAGGGTCACCCGGGAGTCTGTGTCCCTCCGACGCACATCCTGCTCGATCGTGCGAGACGGCGAGGGGTAAATGCCCGCATGCTCCCCGGCGTCTCAACGTTCGACCTCGTGTGTACTGAGGCGGGACTAGACTTGGTGAGCCAAGGTTGCCTCGTGATGGATGCGACGGAGTTTCTCGATCGCCGGATGAGCCCTCAGCCCTCCTGCCATTTGGTTCTCTGGCAGGTCGGCGTTGTTGGCGATCCGGTGCAGAGCAGGGCTGTGGTCAGTCGGGACGGTTTTGCACGCCTTGTGGAGAGGCTGCAGGAGCTCTATCCCATGGATCACCTCGCCTCCATCTTTGAGTGGTCCTCGTCCGGTCTTGAAAGGAAGGCCTCAAGTATTGGCGAGTTGGGAGCAATGGAAGTAACGGAGAGGACAACAATGATCGTTCCTGCCCTCAAGACGCGCGAAGGCCTCGGGCCCGGGCGGGAGAAATCCAGGCAATGAAGGTTGAGAGAAACGTCGAGTCGAGACGCGACCTTGTTCGTGCGCTTCGATCGGTGGCCGCGCTTGAGCACCAGGTCATGTGCGAGTATCTATTCGCCGCCTTTTCCCTGAAGAAGAGGATCGGCGAAGGGGGTCTCTCTCCACTTCAACTCGAGTCTGTCCGAGAGTGGCAGTCGACTATATTGTTGGTCGCTCGCCAGGAAATGGAACATCTCGGCATCGTATCCAACCTATTGTCCGCCGTCGGAAGCACCCCGTACTTCGGATTCGGTAATTCACGACCGCAGCTACATCGATTCTCGACTGCCACAATTCGCCATTTCGTTGAGATTGAGGAGGCACATGATCCCCCCGAACCCGACATCAACTCGTCCGGTGAAAACAACGGGCAGGGGGAGTCTATCGGCGAGATCTACGCGCGCATCTACGACGGTTTTGTCGATTTGGGAGGGCGGATGGAGAACCTGTTCATCGGAGCATCGAGGTCGCAGATTGAAAATGCCGACATCGATCTTCGTCCCGGTCTGTACCACATCAGCTTGAAGACCGTTTCCGACCTCGACTCCGCGACGGCGGCTCTTGATCATATCCTCGGGGCGAGTCATGGCGACGAGCACGCGCATGCAGAGCGATTCCGCCAGATACTTACGGAGGCCGAACGTAGCTACAAGTCCGACCCCGATTTTGAACCGGCTCGACCGGTCGCGTCCAACCCTTGCTCGATCAGTGTCCGGGCCAATCGTGAAGATGCGACGGCCGTCACGGATCCGGTGACGAGACAAGCCCTCGAACTCTTCAACGAAGCCTATGAAACGATGCTGTTGATGCTGGGCCGCTTCTACAGTCCGTCCGACGAGACGCCTGAAGAGCGATATACGCTTAAGAGGATCGTGTTCTTTCCCATGATGACGATGATCATACGTCCGCTGGGTGAGCTTCTGACGCTGCTGCCGGTTCGGGATGGAAGTGATCTTACCGCGGGCGCGGGCTTCAGTTTTTCGGAGCCTCTGCAGTTGCACCCGGACAAGCGCGTAGCGTGGCTGAACCTGCATGAACGCATCAGGAATCACATAGTGAAGGCAACAGCAGTTCACAGGGCAGTATCCGACCGTGCCGATCTGAACCGCTCTGAGCTAGGCGACAGATTCGCTTTTTTGGTGCAGAATCTTGAGGCGATGTCTGAACACTTCGAGCGGGGAATGAACCTGAAGCATGAGTACCTCCAGCACCTTTTAAAGAGAGCATTTTAAGCCCATGCTAAGGCTGCATTTCACTGGTTGGTTTCAATGCCGGCTCGCCACGAATCCCGATCCGTCTGATGAACCGAGAGGAGTCAGCGGCTATACGTTCGCCGTTGCGGGCGAGCCGGATCTGGATCGCGTCATCAGGTTTCACGAGCCGGTCGCACCACGATCACATGGACCGGAAGTAGGCGTATACGTGAGGCATGTGTATTTCGACGGGGTGGAGAAAGCGGATCATTGTCTGGTGAATGCGCGGGTCGATCTCCGAGGTGACCCCAAGTTCGAGTCACGCAATCTTCTGATTTCGGAAGATCGGTCCGGTATTGGAATCATCGAGCCCTTCGATATCCACGTGGTTGGAGACGGCGTCGAGATCTCAAGAAAGGATCTGTTGTACCCGCCGGACGAGACGGTTCCCACGCACCGCGTACCCGCCGAGTTCGTCGCCCGTCGCGCACCATCGCGTAAGGACGGAATGACGCTGGATCCTAACAGGATCGCGGAGGCGACAGGCATTGTGGACCCGGTTCGTTTCCGGGCAGAAAAAGCCGAGGCACTCAAGCTAGACTTGGAGGCCGAAACGGACGAAACAAGTATGGCTGCGCTGCAGAAACGTATCCGCGAGCTAAGGATCAACGACGATGCGACGCTTCGCGTTCTATCGCTGAGTCTCGTGCAAAGCTGGCGGTTCGACTTGAACGGTCCGGCAACTGTGAACAGTAAGGGTGCGGATATCGACCCGGTCGACACGGCCGCGCCGTGGCCCATCGACTTTTGGATGGGTGGCTGGGATGCAGATTCGCTGTGCGGGTTCGTGAGCGGAACAATCAACATTCCTCTCATCGAAGAACCGTACCGTGCACAGCAGGACTGATGAGTATCGACCGTCATAGGGGCAGTGGTTCACCGGAAGTGCTGCTTGTCTCGATGCCATTTGCGTTGTCGAGGAGCCCGGCGATCGGAATCAGCCTTCTTAAGGCGATCCTGGAGCGAGCCGGAATCGGCGTGGACCTTCGTTATCTAAACTTGGAGTTCGCCGATCGTATCGGTCACATGCTCCACAACAC
>JAHHLP010000328.1 GCA_018679295.1 Rhodothermia bacterium | reverse complement strand
GGTCAGGCCGCGGTCAACGTCCAGCTTTCGCGCGAGGAGACCTACGCGGATCTCGCCCCGGTCCGCTACGACTCAAACGGCGTATCGGCCTTCGTGTTGATCATGAGGGGCTGCGACAACATGTGTTCCTTTTGCGTCGTGCCTTTTACGCGCGGTCGCGAACGGAGCCGACCGGCGGAAAGCATCCTGTCGGAGTGCCGGCAGCTCGTGGACGACGGTTACAAGGAGGTCACCGTTCTCGGCCAGAACGTCAACTCATATCGCTATGGGGAAAACGGCACGTCGGTCGGATTCGCGGACTTGCTGCACCGCATAAGCTTAATCTCGCCGGAGCTGCGAATTCGCTACAGCACGAGCCACCCCAAGGATTGCTCGGATGACCTATTGCACGTCCACCGGGAAAGGCCCAACGTCTGCAACTATATCCATCTTCCGGTGCAGCACGGCAACACCAACGTGCTCGAGCGCATGCGTCGAACCTATAGCCGCGAGGAGTACCTTGACCTGATCGATCGGGCACGGTCGATCGTGCCTTCCGTCTCGCTGTCGACCGACATCATTGCGGGTTTCTGTGGTGAGACGGAAGACGAGCATGCAGAAACACTTTCGCTCATGGAGCAGGTTCGATATGACCACGCGTACATGTTCATGTACTCGGAACGGCCCGATACGTACGCGCAGCGCAAGTTCGTGGACGACGTACCAACCGAAGTCAAGAAGCGCCGGCTTCAGGAAATAATCGATCTGCAGAATTCGATTTCGCGAGAGAGCAACGCAACCGATGTAGGGCACGAGTTCGTGGTGTTGGTGGAAGGGCCCTCGAAGCGGAGCGAGGAGCAGTTCTGCGGACGAACCGACGCCAACAAAATGGTCGTCTTTGATCGAAGGGACTTCGCTCCGGGCGAATACGTTCGTGTACGCATCGTGGACTCGACGTCGGCAACCTTGCTCGGCCAGCCCGTCGGCCGGACGAGTCTCGAGCACTACCACAGGGCGGCAGTGCCCGCCTGAACGGACTGTAATCAGAACCAACGCTTGATGTTCGATGGATCGGGATTCGATTCAGGAACGATTTGGAATCATCGGAAAGTCGGCGGCCCTCAGGCACGTGATCGATCAGATACGTCTCGTCGCAAGGACCGACGTAGGCGTACTGATACAGGGCGAGAGCGGCGTGGGCAAGGAGCTTGTCGCGCACGCGATTCATGAGATGAGCCAGCGTCGCCATGGCCAGATGATTATCGTCAACTGTGGGGCCATCCCCGAGGGACTGCTCGAGTCGGAATTATTCGGCACAGAGAAGGGCGCCTATACGGGTGCCGTGGAAAGACGGGCGGGTTATTTCGAGGAGGCGGACAAGAGCTCCATCTTCCTCGATGAGATTGGTGAGATGCCACAGAACGCGCAGGTCCGGCTGCTGCGTGTCCTCGAATCCGGCGAGTTTAGCCGCGTGGGATCGGCGGTGGCTCGCAAGACGGACGCGCGCGTCATTGCGGCGACCAACAAGGATCTGTCACGTGAGGTTGAGGCAGGGCGATTTCGTGAGGATCTGTACTATCGTTTGAGCACAGTAATCATCAATATCCCGCCGCTCCGACAGCGACCGGACGACATTCTGCCGCTCTTCGATCAGTTTCTGCATCGCTATACGCAGGAGTACGACTCGTCCCCCCGAAATTTGACCAGCGACGCCAGGGAGCTGCTCGGCCGCTATCGTTGGCCGGGCAACGTCCGCGAACTTCGCAATGTCGCCGAGCGCATGGTAGTCCTCCTTCGAAAGAACGAAGTCACAGCCGAGGACATACGCCCGCATCTGCGCGGTGTGTCGGCGTCAGGTGCATCCGGCGGTCTCGTCAAGGTGGAGCGCGACGATTTCAGCGACGAGGACGGCGACCGCAGTATGGGCCTCGTGTACCGCGCGCTCGTCGAGCTTCGGATGGAGATCCGTGAGCTCAAGGAGCAGATCAACCAACTGGCGGGCGGCGGATCACTGCACCTGTTGCCTCGCAAGCTGCTGAAGCGCGGAGATTCGGATCTTGTCGTCGTGAAAGCAGACGACCAGGAGCAGTTTGAGTCGTTCATCGAGGAAGTGCCGTACGAAATAGCAGCCGACGAGGACGCGCCGGCCGGAGATGGACAGCCGAAGGACGCCCCCGCACCCCTCATCGAGGAAGACAAGCCGCTGCCGACTCTGGAAGACGCGGAGCGCCGGCTCATCAATGAGGCGCTCAAGCGATTCGATGGTAACCGGCGGCAGACGGCGCGCGCCCTCGGCATCAGCGAACGCACCCTCTATCGCAAGCTCAAGGAAGAGGAGGAGGCGGGGGATGGATCCGATTAGGCGGAAAGCTCTCCTGAAACCGCATCTCTCCCTGGCCACACCATGGGCAATGGCGGTGATAATGATCGCATCTTCCGGGTGCGCATACTACAGCTTCACCGGCGCTGTCATACCGTCGCACCTCAACACGATTGCGATACCTCTCGCGGAAGACAATAGTATCAGCACTTTGGTCGATCTGGATGAGTCGCTGACCGGTCTTCTGGTTGATCGCTTTGTCGGGCAGACGCGATTGTCGCTCCAGCCGAACCAGGAACAGGCCGACGCGCTCGTGTCCGCCCGCATCGATCGGTATCAGAACCAGCCTGCGTCCGTCGGTGGGCAGGAGCGGGCCACACTCAACCGCGTCACCATCTCCGTAACGACGGAGTATATCGATCGCACAAAGGACGAGGTGATCTTCTCACGCTCCTTCTCGAGCTTTGAGGAGTATGATCCGACGGATCCGGAACGGGGCCTCTCGGGAGAGGAAGACGCGGCCCGCGCCGTCCTGGAGAAGATCGCCGACGACATCTTCACCGCAGCGACCTCCAACTGGTAACATGCTGATCATCGTTCCGGTCTTGTATGCGATCTCTATGCTCGTCCTGCTTGCGTACGGCCTTAACCTACTTTGGCTGTCCCGCAAGTACTGCGAGATCGACAGGGCGATTGAAGGTCCGGTACCCGAACCATGCGAGCGCGCACCCCATCGAGGTCCGTGGCCGGCTGTCACGGTACAACTCCCAATCTACAACGAGAAGTACGTGGTAGAGCGGCTCATCGATGCGTGTGCGTCGCTCGATTATCCACGGCACAGCCTCGAGATACAGGTCCTCGACGACTCGACCGACGAAACGACTGACCTGGCGGCCTTGCGAACGGCGTATTGGTCGCATCGCGGTGTGAACATCGTCCAAATTCGCAGGGCAGAGCGCGATGGCTATAAGGCGGGCGCCCTCCAGAATGGCCTTCGATTGGCGACGGGAGACCTCATCGCCATCTTCGATGCCGACTTCGTGCCTGAATCGGATTACCTCAGGCGTGTGGTCCCCGCGTTTGATTCCGAAAACATCGGGATGGTGCAGGCTCGATGGGGACACCTGAACGATCGCGATTCGCTGCTGACCCAAATTCAGGCGTTTGCTCTCGACGCTCACTTCGCCCTTGAGCATCGGGTGCGGCAGGCCGTTGGCTGCTTCATCAACTTTAATGGCACCGCAGGTGTCTGGCGCCGAGAATGCATCGAGGATGCGGGGGGTTGGACATCAGACACCCTGACAGAGGATCTCGACCTTAGCTACCGTGCTCAGCTGAAGGGCTGGCAGTTCCGATACCTGGAGAATGTCGAGGTTGGCGCCGAGCTTCCGGCGGACATGAATGCGTTTCGGTCGCAGCAATTTCGGTGGACCAAGGGTGCCGTGCAAACGGCGTTCAAGATGTTGCCGCGGCTCTGGAGATCCGACTTCCCAAGAACCGTCAAGCTGGAGGGAACGGTCCAACTCACCGCACATCTCGTGTTTCCGTTCATTCTGCTGGCCGCGCTGCTGCACGCTCCGC
Source organism: Rhodothermia bacterium (assembly GCA_018679295.1). Taxonomy (GTDB): domain Bacteria; phylum Bacteroidota; class Rhodothermia; order Rhodothermales; family JABDKH01; genus JAHHLP01. The sequence continues at coordinate 1,646 of JAHHLP010000328.1, read as the reverse complement.
TCGTGCTGATGAAGTCGGCCGGAAACGGGCCAGGAGAATGGTTCTTTGCACTGATGGGACTCGGTCTCGTGGGATTCGGCGGGTTCTTTCTGGGTCAACTCTTTGCGCAGCGGGCACTTTATCCCGACTGGCCTAGCCGTTTGAAGGTGTTTCCGTGGTTTATGGCCGGCACCATGGGCTTGTCGGTGAACAACACCAGAGCCGTCTGGCAGGCACTTCGCGGCCACAGATCTCCCTTCGTTCGAACACCGAAGTATAGCAGTAGTGAGGCGCGACCATGGTGGAAGTCGCGGTACGCCGTGACCTCTGTTCCCCGTGTGGTGTGGCTGGAGTTGCTCATGATGACATACTGCCTCGCAGGGCTTGTCTTCACGGCGATTGTCGGCGAGTGGCCCGCAATTCCGTTTCAGGTTCTGTTTGCGTTCGGATTCGGGCTCGTGGGATTCTATAGTCTCCGCGTCACGAGCGGCCTCGATGGATGGGAACGACGCTCATCACCCCGCCTGCGCAAGTTGATGACTTAGCCCGGACGGTTTACATTGACAGACTACGAACGCATCCGTCGATACGGCACATCAAGACATGCTCACTTCAGAATACTCGCGGGCAATTTCGCTTTTGGATTCGGGCGACGCACAGGAAGCGGCGTACATCCTGACGCGCATCGTTGAGAAGTACCCGCGCTACGCGGCCGCTCAGATAGCGCTTGCCAAGGCGGTTAGTCAAACCGGAGAAGCGAAGGAGGCTTTTCTGCAATGGTCTAGAGCCGAAGCGCTCTTGCATGGGTCCGACTCCGTGCGGAGCGGTCTGCGACTCGCCGCCGACCGGGTCTTTGCCGAATCGGCGGCCCCTGCCAGTCATCCCGGCCCCCAAGCCGGGACCCATTCGGAGGACATCGCATCGGAAGCTGTGAGGGACATCGGACCGGGAGACGTGGAGGAGACGCCTGTAGTGGACGAAGCCGACGCGAGCCCAAGTAGTCATCCCGGCGTCCGAGCCGGGACCCATTCGGAGGAAACCGATGGCGACCAAGAGCAGGAAGGGCCGCCCAGCAGCGGCCCGGATGAGATCGTTGGCGTGGACGCGGACATCGAGCCGAATCTTGACCTGCAGCATGTGGCCGGAGTGGCGGCGGAGTTGGATTCGGCTCCAGAGTTGGAGGAAGCTCCAGGGTTACTAGAAGCTCCGGAGTTTGGAGACTCTCCTGGTTTGGAAGAAGCCCCGGAGTTTGGAGACTCTCCTAGTTTGGAAGAAGCCCCGGAGTTCGTAGAAGAGCCAGAATGGGAGGACGGCGCCACCACCAGTCATCCCGGACACCGATCCGGGATCCATCCAACCTCAACCGCGGCACCAGAGGCTGTTGATCCCTTGGACCAAAGCACACCCATCGACCTTGGCGCACACGAGAAAGAGCCACCGTCGGCCGGCGAGCAGCCCGAGTGGCAGGAGTCCGGCGCAACAGAATCGCGTGTGCGTGATGTGGGCGAGGAGTTGCCGGAATGGGAGGCGGCCAGTGCCGACAGCGGAGACGGCTCAGATGCCGATTTCGATATTAATCTGGACGCAGCCGGCGACGACGTGGAACTGGACCGGCTGATTGATGAGCTCGAAACCGCTCGCATCGTACCGCGGCCGGACCTCGATAC
>JAHHLP010000155.1 GCA_018679295.1 Rhodothermia bacterium | reverse complement strand
GATGAGTACCGTGTATCACGTACGGCGGCAAGTAATCCATCCCGCAGAGCAGAACAGTCTGCTCTATGGGAGCCAGAAATTGCCGGATCGTAAACCGGTTGTACCCGTCGCGCCGGTACGCCTCAGCCGTACCTCCGGTGGAGATCAGACTGATCACCCGTTTGCCTCTCAAGGCATCTCCGGACGATCCATAGGCCCACCCGTGCTCGAGGACAAGATCCTCCCACTGCTTGATAAGCGGTGGCGTGCTGTACCAGAAGAAGGGGTGCTGCAGCACGATTAGATCGTGATCCAGCAGCAGCTTCTGCTCCACCTCAATGTCAATGGCGAAGTCTGGGTATTCTTCGTAGAGATCGTGAAACGTTATACCCGTATCCGGCAGATGGCGAACGAGACGGCGATGCACGCGCGACTTCTCAAGCGCCGGGTGAGCAAAAAGAATTAGCGTTCTGGCCATGTTGCGGGTGGACAACTCGGAGCAGACTCCATACCTGGATCAGGGGCCCATCGGGAACCGCGCTCAGAATAACACCATTATTGCTAACCTGGCACATGGGCAACGTCATCACGCACTTCTTTTACGTATTTTTGCGTGCCCAATTGTCTTTGGACTGCGGACATTACTCGATCAGCAATGAGAATCTTGGTGGCAAGGCTCGTCAGCATCTCCTTCGCAGTCCTACTACTGAACGTTTCCTCTACCGTACCAGCAGCGGACGGTCAGGACGTCGGAGCATCTCGATTCATTCAATGGGCCTATCAGGATGCCGGCGCGTTCGTCACGCAAATCGGTAGAAATGCACCAGCAATTGGAGTCGCCGGCGCGACCGTCATAGTGCCGTCCACCGACCTTGATGATCCTCTACTTCGGCGGATCCAGGCTGGGAGTCGAGGCCCAATCCACTCATACCTGAGGGTAACCAATGAGTTGGGCGGTCCGAAAGCACTCCCTGCGCTCACGGGTGTTTTTGCGTTTACGCTTGTCACCAATGATCGCAAGCTACAGGACGCCGCTTTCACCTCTCTTCAGTCGCTGATATTTGCCGGCTCGCTATCGAGCGGCCTCAAATATGTGTTTGGTCGGTACCGCCCCGAGTCGGGCAGCGATGCTTACCGGTTTGATTCTTTCTCGGGGCATAGCTCGTTTCCGTCCGGGCACACAACCGCTGCGTTCGCAATTGTAACGCCGTGGGTGCTGTATTACCCCGGTGCCGCGACGTACGGACTGTTTGCGATCAGTACGGGTACCGCTGTGGCACGCATCGCCTTTGACAAACATTGGCCGACGGACGTGCTGGCAGGAGCCGCACTCGGGTTTCTGACCGCTAGATTCTTGACCCGACGGCACCAAGGCAGCGTCGCAGGTTCACGAATCAATCTTTCGCCGACAATCGGCGCGACAGGGACCGGGATCAGCCTCAATGTTGACCTGCGTTGAGGTGGCCAGTGACCCGGGTACATTATGTTGGTCGACGAGGCCCGATCCCTATAGAGGTCATTGCCGCGAAGTCGGCCACCCGCGGGTGACCTCGACCGACCACGGGTTGTTTGCGAATCTCATCAGGCGCTGCAACGGTGCTCGACTCCGGCGTGTGCCAGGAAAGGCTTCGTGCTCGTTAAACGGAATGGACGATTACGGAATAGCCACGATATCGAGGTACAGGCTAATAACTACGCTCGCCATCGCCGTACTCGTCGGGTGTAATGAGTCGCAACCTCAAGGTCGTATCGTTGACGACCATGATCTCCTCTCGGATGCGGCCGAGCGACGTATCGGTGCATTCCAGTCGGTACTGCTCGACGAGTACAATATCGACTTGGCGCTCAGCATTCCTGAGTCGTCGCCGCCCGACCTTGCACGCTACGCGCATGATACCTCCGAGAGAATGGAGATTGGCCGTACTACCTCAGAGGCGCGCGGCGTTCTTCTGGTCGTGGATGCAGACGGGGGTATGGTCCGGATGGAGGTTGGACCGGGGCTGGAGCACGTATTTCCCGACCTGTTCGTTGGTCGCATCGAAAGAGACCAGATGGCACCGTTCTTCGCGCGTGAACAAATAGCCGACGGCGTCGAAGCCACCGTCGAACTGCTTGTCAGTCGTGTGCGCGAGGCCATTCGCGAAGGTGACGATGATCAGTCGGAGAGCGCGCCCAGAGAGGAAGACGACCTGGCAGGAAGAGACTTCTCGGCAGGTGCTGGAGCACAGCAGGCCGCGCCCATCGGCGACGAGGGCCGCTTAACGTCGGCGCCTGCAACGCCTAACGTTTCTGCACAGGCATCACCGGCTGAGGCACTCTCCGCCTACCTTGAAATCCTGGCACGAGATGATCGATCGACGAACCACTCACTCTACACGCCGAGTACGCGGAGATTTCTGTCGAACCGTGTCCTCACGAGGGCGCAGATGAGGAACGAGCATCGACTGCTGTTCGGCGCCATCTCTTCCGCACGGTTCGTCGAAGCAGATTCGCTTGCCGTTGCTTTTTTCGACGATCGGACCGACATACCGCCTTACTTTCTGGCCCGATCCAACGAGGGTTGGATGCTCGACCTAGCTCAATCGTCCCGGGCGATTCGATTCGACCTCAAGAATAACTGGTTCTACACGGGAGACGCGGGTTCGTACGAGTTTGCATTCCCTAACGGATCGACCAACTAATCGTCCGCATCGGTAACGCCGACCTTCGGAAGGCTGACCTTGTTGAACATCGCGTAGAATCGGAGTCCGGATGTCACGATGATCGCGAACCACAACTCGATCGCCGTACCGAGGTCAAGTGCATGAGCTCCGAGATAGGCAGCTCCTCCAATCAGCGATGCCGTCGCGTAAAAATCGTGCTTGACGACTGCGGGGACCTCGCGGACCAACACGTCGCGTACCACTCCTCCTCCCGTCGCTGTCAGGGCGCCGATAATCATGACACCGATCGGGCCCAAGCCGAACGCTACTGCTTTGGCGGCTCCTATCGCTGTGAAGACGCCCAGCCCGATCGCGTCAGCGAACATCACCCGATTCCACTCCCGCGCCACCCTCGGAGCCGCGATAAGTACGAGGAGTCCGCCGAGAATGCAGACAACCAGATAGAGTTCGCTATCAAGCGCGGCCGCTGGCGTCGCCCCCAGGAGCGCGTCGCGTATCAATCCACCGCCGACGCCCGTCGCAACCGCCAGTACCATCACCCCGAGGAAATCGAGTTCATGACGGGTGGCGCGAAAGCCGCCGGCGACTGCGAACACGAAAGTCCCGGCAATGTCGAGCAGCTCAATCACAGGTCAGGAGTCCGTCGCGTTGACGCACCTTCAGAGCACTCGAATCCAGACGGTCAATCATCACCGGATCGGCTCTGTGCATCGCGCACCCACGTCGCTATCTCAGGATGATCTTGCGCCACAGACTGCAGAAGCGAGACCACCTCATCTCGACTTAGCCCCTGCATCAGCCGCACAAGCAGTTCCGACCCTTCCAGATCGTATTCACCATCCAGGTATGCGAGCAGCACTGCCACAATATGCTTGCACCAGCCCCCGGCGAAATAGGGACAGCTGCACTCAACTTCGGAGACGCCCTGATCGTCGTGGCGGACCACGACCGTGTAAGGCATCATGTGGCCGCCTTTCACATGCGCCTCGACGTGGCCGGGTCCCGTGCGGCGCACGGAGATCACCGCTCCGGAATCCACGTATTCCCGACCCCGCTCGTAGGAGCCCTCGGCTGCGTAGCTCTCGATCGAGGATGCGGTTAGCCCGGGTATCTTCATCTCAACCCCCTGATTGCACCACAGACTACATGGTGGCGGATTCGCCCCCGTTTCATTATCTATGAATCAATGTAACATAATTGGCAAACTGTTCGACGCAAAGTCATCGCCAGTTCGCGGCGCGCGGTTACTGCGTTTCCCCTGCAAAATTCGAGTAACGACTGATTGGGTTCGTTCGCCCTTCAACCTCTCCTCTAATGTCTAATACTGAAGATCCCCAACTCGACTGGCTGAAGGTTTTAGAACCAGACCAGCTACCCG
>JAHHLP010000470.1 GCA_018679295.1 Rhodothermia bacterium | reverse complement strand
GCCGTATAACGGAGAACACACTGGCCGTTTTTTTTCGAACCGGCCTCTACGACAAGTTCTACGGAGGGCATTCCGTCAATCAGATCCACCTCCCCAACCGCTAGACCCAGTTTCACCCGCTCCGCTTCAACCGTAAGCCCGAAGCGCTGACCAGGAGACACTGTCGACACGAGAATCTTCGACGGTCGTGCGAGCCGTCTCCACATCAGTTTTACCGACGTGTTGGTGACTGTTGGGTCACGTACCGGGTCGACAACAAGATCCACCTGTGGCCGTCCACGTAGGAAGATGGCTTGCCCACTGCTGGCAGCGGGTGTCGCGCAAAAAAGCAACGCGACTGCGGGCAATAGAAAGGCGGAAGGGGATAGCAACGGTAGAGGTCACAAACACCGAACGCGGACGACCGTCATTGCGGGTCCGCGTTCCGTGTTCGCGAGGCTAGGTGGTTATCGTATACGTTACCTGCCTCACCTCCGAGACCGGCGCCGTCGCGGGCGTAGCCGTTGCTGTATAGTCTATTGAAAGACCTGTCTCGGAAATCGAACTGATTCCCGTCACCATGTCCTGCGGGACGGTCGTCAGCGTAACCACGCCGTTGGAAGTGCCCGATCCGGACGGGGCGGCAACGTTGGCGGAGAGACTCAGGCCTGCCGAGTAGCCCGCGTCGAGCGCAGCGGTGATCTTTCGACCGGTACCGTTCGTCGTGACCGCGTACGTAGCAGCCGCAGTGTTTGACAGAGTGATTGAGTTGATGGTGATCGTCAAATCGCCGCTCACGCTGATGTCGTCAATACTGGTAACGGTGATGGTCACATTGTGTGACGCGGAGGCCAATTGAGCCTGAACCGTTCCAGCCGACAAGACAGCCACGCCGAGGATCGCTAAAAAGCTGATACTGCGTTTCATGGTGTACGTTGGATTGTTGGTGGGTTGAATAAAGCCACCAGGATCGCACTACCATGTCCTGCTATCATTTACCATGACGTCCGGGTGACCCTTCAATCTATCGGGAAGGCAGGATCACGCCTTAACGGACTACACCGTTTCTTCAAGCGGACTTCACCTAATTAATCCGTTGCCTGACAATTGTTAACCGGCGTCTCACGCCGCCTGAACGGGACGCGTAGCCTCACCGGGCCACTCGCGTTCCAGCGGCCGATCCAGACGCAACGGCGGTTGATTCGGCGCTGTTCGAAGACTCCGAACTACTCCCACGCGCGAACCCAAGGCCGAAGCGTCGCGTGATTCGCCTGGCATGGCGAACAGGTCGGGCTCGCGACGAGCAATGCCTCGCGCCACCGCAAGCGGATCTATCATTGCATCGAGCTGCGAAGTCAGGTACACCCGATCAACGAACAGATCATTCAGCAGTGACCGCTGCCGGTGTATCTTGCGCGAGTCGGCTTGATCGCAAATGACACCGATTCTGTCAGACGGTGAACTGACGACAACATCGACGCGTACTTGGCCTGACATTGTGCTACCTGCATTTTCTACCCGCGTCCCGTGCCGGGCGAATTTCTTCAATGCCGCGACGAGTTCGTAAGTGCTTTCGGAACAGATGGCTTGAGGGACCCTCTGCGAAGCCGATTGCATCACGAACGGGGCATGTTGAAAACCTGTTGTCTGTGTCGCATCCATCTTCGGCACCGTAAATGTCCTGGCTGTTTATCTGTGAGCTGGAACCAATATTAGAATCACCTATGACATCCTTGTGTCATAGGCTCAAAAAAAGTCTGGGCAGGTCCTATCCGCTGCTCCTGAAAGCCCAAGAGCCCGCCTAAAACCATTATCGATCCTCCGAGCCCTTGAATCCCGCACGCTACAAGCACATCCTGCTGTTGCTGGTATTTCTCGGCGCCGTCGGCGAGGCAGAGGCTCAGGGCTTCAGCACCGTGTCCAACAGAAACCACCCCGAGCTCACATGGCTCGAGGCTGCCTCGAGACACTTCCGGATAATGTATCCCGAGCACCTGAGCGGCATCGAGGTTCAAGCGGCGGCAATAGCAGAGTCGACATATACAGCGCTGTCGCATAACCTGGGCGTCGAATTCGAGGACCCCATTCGGATCTACCTATCGGACGAGGATGAAATAGATAACGGCTTCGCCGTACGAGCAGGAAACGGATGGACGAACATCTGGGTGAATGCAAACGGCACAGCCGAGAACTGGACGGGAGCCGAGAAGTGGCTGCGAAAGGTCATCTCTCACGAGTTGGCACACATCTTCCATTACCGGGCAACGCGCTCCAACATCGGATTGCTCGACATGCTTTTCGCGAACCCTCTTCCTCGCTTCTGGACGGAGGGGCTCGCCCAGTATCAAACCGAAAACTGGGACGCATTCCGCGGAGACATCTGGTTGAGGACAGCAGTACTTGAGGATCGGCTATCGTACCGTGATGGCCGATCGATCTGGAACGGCAGGCTTCTCTATGCGGTGGGCAATTCGCAGGTGCGATACCTTGCCTCGCAATATGGCGACTCCACCATCACGAAGATTCTCGCGCATCGCCGCCCGGCGCTCGTCGGGCTCGTAAGAGTCCACGACTTCAACGACGCGTTTCGGTCCGTCACGGGAAAGACGTACGAGGATTTTTATGACGAGTGGAGGCGAACGGTAAACATCTACTACAATACGATCGCCGGCCAGATGTCCCTGCTCGACTCGCTCGGCGGCCGTCAGGTGAGCACGCCAGGCCAATACCTCTACGACGCTCAGGCAGCGGGACGCGCAGGCGAGATTGCAGTCCTGCACCTCCAGTCGGTAGAACGCCCCGTCAGACGTATCGAAGTGACCGACACTACTTCCGGCAAGACGCGCCTCGTGTCTGAGGGTGCGATAAGACCCCCGATAGCCGTTTCACCCGACGGCAATCAGATTGCCTTCGCGCGCCTAGGCCGGGGAGAAAACGGATCGCTCGTGCACAACATCTTCCTGGTAGACACGAACACGGGAGACGAAACGCGAATCACAACCAGTCGGCGTGCCGTCTCACCGACGTTTTCCCACGACGGCCGACGGGTGGCTTTCGTAGCACCTCACCGAGGAACACCAAACATCTTTGTGATGGACGTGGAGGACAAGGTCGAGCAACGCCGCACGTCCTTTGTCGGTGACGTGCAGATATCCCAGCTGGCCTGGAGTCCGACCGACGACCGGATCGCCTACTACATCTTCGATGCCGACGGCAAAAGGCGTATCGAAGTTTTATCCCTTTCAAACGAAGCGGTGGAGTTGGTCACGAATGGAGAACACGACGACCGCCGTCCCGTCTGGTCCCCGGACGGATCGCGACTCGGTTTCACGAGCCTGCGTGACGGTGTTCCGAACGTATTCATAGCAAGAGACACGACCGGCAATCCGCAGCGGGTCACCGCGATCTCCACCGGAGCGACGATGACTGACTGGTTTCGGGATGATGACGGCAACGAAACGCTTTTCCTGGTCGCCGCTGACTCAAAGAAGAACGATCGCCTGTTCGCCGTCGACCTGCGCACGATCCCGGACGACGTGTCGCCGACCACGCCTCCCGGCTTTGCAGCCTGGACGCGCCACAGGCCGCCGAGACAAATACCCGCCAGGATTGAATCGACCCCCGGCGTGATCGTCGACCGCTCAGGATACAATGCGTGGTCCAACCTGACCCACGTCGTTTCGGCTGGACTACCGTACTTCAACAACAGGGATGATTGGGGGTTGGCAGCCGGTACGATCTGGGTAGAGCCACTAGGTAAACACGTATTGGGTGCGCTCGCCGGTGTGTCGGTTCCATCAACCGTGAGCCGGTCCTTCTTTGCAGCCACATACATAAACAGGCAGCGTACACCGTCGCTCATCTTCGGAATTTCGCGACTCCCAGACGTGGCGCGTCCGTACGGTAAAGACTTCCTGCACGAAGACCGAAATGAGGCGTCGATTGATGCGGTATGGCCGTTGGACATCCGGCCAAGGCCCTTCGTTTCTACCTCGTTGCTTGCGCGCATCCGATTCATCAATCTCAAGCCCCTCGACGAGGAGAAGTTTGCAGACGAGATTGACAACCTGCCGGTGCCCGAAGCCGGCAGCCAATTGGCCCTGCGCCTCGCGATCCAGAGGAAGAAGCTTCGACCCTTCCGAAGTAACGCGCTGCACCCGCTCGACGGATGGGGAGCGCGGGCAAGGATAACGGTCGCGACCAGGGACGCAGACTTCGCGCGAAGCTACGTTCGAATCGAGGCATCTTCCTATCGGGTTATCCCGATTGTCGAACGGCACCGTTTATTCATCCACGGTCGAATTCGCATGCAGTACGGAACGGCGTTGCCGCAGGACTTCATCGGTCTGGCCCGCTATGATCGTCTCCGCGTACGCCCCCTGCCCTTCCTGGACCTGACCTTGACAGGCGCCGACCGCGTGAGAGGATATCGGCGGACCGTGGTTGGTGACCGGGTTGCTTTTGGCACCCTCGAGTATCGGATTCCGCTGGTGCCGACCCTTCGGACTCAGCTCCTCGGCATCGTCTCCTTGGGAGGAACTGCGCTGTCGCCTTTCCTCGATGCCGGAGTAGTCTGGTCCAGACCAAACGACTTCGCGGCGGTTTATCAGTACGGAGCCGGGGTTGAACTGAAGAACACGCTTGAAATTGCCGACCTGTTCAAGCTCACCCACGCCATCGGTTTCGCACAGCCCGTAGAGACGCTCGGTTCCCGCAACGACTACGACATCTACTACAAGATCCAGACGGCGCTGCCGTTCTAGGAACCGTGCTGGTTGGTTGTGTGCCCGTTGCGGCTGGCACGGGTATGTCGGGATGGCGGAATGTCGTCCCGGAGTGTAGTCATCCCGGGCCACGCAGTCATCTCGGACTCGATCCGAGATCCATGCGGCGATGAGGTTATCGCACCGGTGTATGGATACCCGCTTCCGCGGGCATGACGTCGGGGCGGGCATGACGTCGGGGCGGGCATGACGTCGAGCCGGGCATGTCCAAGGGTGGTGCGAGGATTGCTCGAAATCCCGCTCCCGTCCTGGCATACACGACCCGCTCGCGTTACCATGCCGTTCCTTCCACCAGCGGCGCGAACGTGAACGACAAGAAGATCATCTTTTCCATGGTAGGTGTGGGCAAGCTCTACACCTCCACCCGCAAGCAAGTCCTCCGCGACATCTACCTGTCGTTCTTCTATGGCGCCAAGATCGGCGTCCTTGGACTCAACGGTTCCGGCAAGAGCACGTTGCTCAAGATCATTGCCGGACTCGACACCGACTATCAGGGGACGATCGACGTCGGCAAGGGAATCACGTTCGGCTACCTGCCGCAGGAGCCCGAGCTAACGGCCGGCAAGACGGTTCGGGAGGTTGTCGAGGAAGGAGCTTCCGAGACCGTGGGACTACTCAAGGAATACGAGGAGGTCAGCGCCCAATTTGCGGAGCCCGACGCTGACTACGAGAAACTGATTGCCCGGCAGGCAAAGCTGCAGGAGCGGATCGACGCATTGGAGGCTTGGGACATCGACAGCAAGCTGGACTTGGCGATGGACGCGCTGCGGTGTCCGGAGCCGGAGACCGTTGTGGACGTGCTGTCCGGCGGCGAGCGTCGCCGCGTGGCGCTGTGTCGCCTACTGATCCAAGAGCCCGACGTGCTGTTGCTCGACGAGCCGACCAACCATCTTGATGCCGAGAGCGTCGCATGGCTGGAGCAACATCTCGCGCGGTATGAGGGGACGGTCATCGCCGTCACGCACGACCGGTACTTCCTCGACAACGTTGCGGGGTGGATCCTCGAGCTCGACCGCGGTCACGGGATTCCGTTCGAGGGCAACTACTCGTCGTGGCTGGAGCAGAAGCAGAAGCGGCTCGCCGTCGAGGAGAAGCAGGTGTCGAAGCGTCAGCAGGCGCTCGCGCGCGAACTGGAATGGGTACGCCTGAGTCCGAAGGGACGCCGTGCGAAGAGCAAGGCGCGCATCGCCGCATACGAGCGGATGGTCGAGGAGCAGCAGGAGAAGCGCGACGAGTCGATCGAGATACCGATTCCCCCGGGCCCGCGGCTGGGCGATGTCGTCATCGATGCCGACGGCTTGTCAAAGGCCTACGGCGACCGGCTGCTGTTCGAGGGCATGACGTTTGATCTGCCACCAGGCGGAATCGTGGGCGTGATCGGCCCGAACGGTGCGGGCAAGACCACGCTCTTCCGGATCATCACGGAGCGCGAGAAGGCCGACGACGGAAAGATCAGGATTGGCGAAACTGTAAAGCTCGGGTACGTCGATCAGGACCGTCCGCTCGATGCAAAGAAGTCGGTGTGGCAGGAGATTTCGGACGGGCTGGATGAGATCGAGGTCGGAACGCGGATGATCAACTCACGGGCGTACGTGGGTCGGTTCAACTTCGGCGGTAGCGACCAGCAGAAGCTCGTCAGCGAGCTGTCCGGTGGGGAGCGCAACCGCGTGCATCTTGCGAAGATGCTCAAGGAGGGCGCGAACGTTCTGCTGCTCGACGAGCCCACGAACGACCTCGACGTGAACACGCTTCGCGCGCTCGAGGAAGCGCTGCTCAACTTCGCGGGCTGCGCGGTGATCATCTCCCACGACCGGTGGTTTCTTGATCGCATCGCGACGCACATTTTGGCGTTCGAGGGCGACTCCGAGGTGTACTGGTTCGACGGCAACTACAGCGAGTACGAAGAGAACCGCAAGCAGCGACTGGGGCACGAGGCCGACCAGCCGCACCGGGTGAAGTACAAGAAGCTGGTGCGGTAGGCAGAGTTCGCAGCGCCAACGTGCCGCGCCACGACGGGTTCGCGGCATGCTAAGCATCGGATTGCCGCGGGGCGGTCGAGTACGCGTCGAGTAGGAGATTCCTTGCGACTGCCACGACGACTTGTCCCTAAGATTGTGTTGGGTCAGTGGCACGAAGCATGTTGTTTTCGACGGGCTCGAGAGATGAAGTACCGCAGCCGACTTCGGTTTTTCGTCGAAGGTATAGAAGGGATCGTCGTACTCGCCGTCGCCGTGTGCACGTGGCCAGTGTCGAAGCGGTGGCTCCGAAACTGTGGCTCGCGAGCAGAGGAGCGCCGGCGGAATTGGCCGGGTGACGGCCTGGTCGGTTCCGATCGCGAGACGTATACACGGGCGATCGACATCGATGCTCCCGCCCGTGTCGTGTGGCGGTGGATCGTGCAGTTCGGACTGGGCCGGGCCGGTTTCTATTCCTACGAGCTGCTGGAACGGCTGGCAGGCGTGCCGGTCACCAATGTCGAGAGCATTGAACTTGCGTGGCAGCGTCTCGCGGTCGGTGATGAAATCAAGTTGCATCCGACGGCTCCCGGCATTCCCATCGCCGAACTCCTGCCCGAACGACACATCTGTTTCGGCGAGCATCTTGATACGCGAAACGCGGGAGTGGGACCTGTCCCCAGGCGCTCGTGGTCCATATATATACAGGGCGTTTCGCGGAGGCGGTGCCGGCTGCTTCTTCGCGGTTGCATCGAACCGCTCCGGGAGCGTACGTGGCGCAAGCGGCTGGCGTCGGCGATGGAGCCTTCCCTCGACTTCGTGATGGAGCAGCGCATGCTGCGGACGGTCAAGCGG
>JAHHLP010000133.1 GCA_018679295.1 Rhodothermia bacterium | reverse complement strand
GCATATGACCGTCGGACGCCGTCCATCAACAGACTGTCGCTCACCACGGCTCCACCAAAACCGAGCGTGTTGCGGAGCAGATCATTCAGTATCACCGCTGATCTGGTGGCGACTCGACCGGACGGATCCAGGCCGGGGTAAGCTGCGTGAGCGGTCATCACAGTCTCGCAGCCGGCAGCTATCGCCTCGCGGAACGGTACTAGGTCGATCTCATCAAACTCCTCCCTGGAGCCGCCGATAACCGGGACGTCGGAATGCGAGTCAGCATCGGTGTTGCCGTGACCTGGAAAGTGCTTTGGGGCGACTACACATCCTTCGGCGCGACAACCTTCGACGTAGGCGCGCACGAGTGTCGCTACCCGCTGCGGATCTCGCCCGAAGGCGCGAGTCCCAATGATGGGGTTTTTGGGATTTCGATTGAGGTCGGCGACCGGCCCGAGTATGTAGTGCACGCCCTCCGACAGAGCCTCCCTCGCGGTGATTCGACCCATGTCATAGGCATCAGTCACGGCCAACTCGGCTTGTGCGGAAAGCGCCATCGCATGCGGAAAGATGGTCGCACCCTTAAGCTGCTGGCCGGCACCGCGCTCAAGGTCGGCTGCGACAACAAGGGGAAATCTGCTGATCTTTTGCAGGCGCTGTAGTGCCTTACCCGTCTCCCTGAACCTGCCGTTGAACAAGAGCAGCCCACCAATGGGACACCGCTCGATTATTTCCGCGACACGATCCGCCTCCTCATGAGCCCGTATGGGAGGGTTCATGTTCGAGCCGATACGAATGAAGAGCAACTGTGCCGCTCTCTCCAGAAGACTTGAGGGCCGTCGCATACCAGCTTGTCAGTCCAGATACAACTTGTGTTTCGCTATGTAACCCAATACGGCGTCAGTAACAAGATAGCGGATCGACTCTCCCGCTCGAACCCGTTTTCTAATCATGGAACTAGAGATCTCCACACGCGGAAGGGCCAACTTCATGGCTTCGAAAGCGCTAGACTCAACAAGGTCCACGTCGCCTCGCGGGTAAACAAGCAGGGACGCGAGCTCTGTAATTTTCTTCGGCTCGCGCCACGTCCCGAAGCCGGCGTAGCTATCCATGCCAAGCAGAAGAAACATCTCGTCGGCCGGATAGCGTCTCTTCAAATGTTCGAGCGTGTCGACGGTATAGGATACTCCGCCTCGACTGACCTCCAGATCGCTGTGCTGAAACGACTCGTTATCGGAAACGGTCATTTGCACCATTTCCGATCGGTGCTTCGCGGAAGACTGCTTCTCTTCCCGCTTGTGCGGAGCGGTTGCGGCCGGTATCCATATCACTCGATCGAGATCCAGCAAGTCACGGATTCCTTCCGCAACAACCAAGTGCCCGAGGTGCGGCGGATCGAATGAACCTCCAAATATTCCCGTTCGCATGGTACGCTGCAATGCCGAGCGTGTAGAAATGGCGGCGGACACTCCCCGCTACAGAGACACCTGTAGCTTCTCTCGCCGCGCGACGGCTGCCTCATAGGCGCCCTCCAATCGACCGGCATGCGGACTGTCGGGAAAGAGATCTCTCAGTCGTTCGTAGTTCTTGATCGCCTCATCGAGCCGCTCCGGCTGTCTCGTTAAGACGCTTTGATCTGCAAAAGCGATGTAGTTTTCGAATGCGGCAGCAAGGGCGTCGTCCGCCCACCGAGTCCCGGGGAATTCGTCGAACACAGATTGATACGTCAGCGCGGCTGCTTCGTGCAGACCCCTTCGCTCATAGAGAGCGGCTGACTCGAAACGCTTACGCGCGAGTTTTTCTCTTAACTCGTTGATCCTCGCTTCAGCATCCGCAACGAGCTCGTGGTTCGGATTTCGATCGATAAACAGCTGGAACTGCTCGATAGCTCGTCTTGTGGGGCTCTGGTCTAACTGGTAGCCGGGTGACCGCTCATAGAACGTCATCGCGTACTCATACTGAGCTGCTGCCACCCTGGGATCTCTCCGGTAGAGCTGAATGAATCGGTTGTACTCATTGGCAGCAAGGAGGTAATCTCCGGCCTCCCGGTGCGACCTCGCGAGATAGAGCTGAGCGTCAGCGGCAAACTCGTGTGTTCTCCCAAAGTCGAACGTACCGCGAAAGTACTCGGCTGCACGATCGTACGACCCTTTCTCGTAAAGCTCGAGCCCCTTGCGATAGGCTTCTTCGGGGTTGTCGTACCGAATTCTTCCGGACCCTGCGCACCCAACCAGGAGGAGCAAGGCAAACACCGATATTCGTGAAGTGGATCTCATCAGGGAATTCGTTGGCACGTCAGGAAGGTGCTTGTCAAACGTAGAATGGCGGTCTTTATTGCCGGTGTCCGCGGGGCGCAATCGGAGGGTAACCGAGTGCCGGGAGCGGTGTTCGACCGGCTTCTTGTCAACAGGAAGCCACTATGACGGTTCCTGGAGCTTATCTCAATAGCTCTATGAAGCCATCGCGATATCGAAGAAAAAATATGGCCTCGTTGACGTTTCCACCACGGAAATCGAGACGGGTCCCCAACCCTTGATAGGGTGGCGCTTCCCGGAAAGCTCGATGGAGCGGCTGCCCGGCGTTTGCTGTCAACTGCAGCATGACGTACCGTGCTACGTCATAGCCGGAGTACGCCAGTTGAGTAGGCGGTTTGTCCGAGATAGCCGCAAAACTGGCGATGAAAGATTGGGTGGCGGGAAGCAGTTCGTCGACGTAGAAATCGGTCGTGTACGTCGTTGAGAACTTGGATGCGGTTCGAGCGGCGCCGACAGAATGCCATTCCTTGTTTCCAAGAATTCTCAATGGCACATCAGCTCGGTTCAGTTCGTTCAGAACAGCGCGAATGAGGGTCGGTGCGTCTCCCCCCGTGATCGGTAGGTACAGTGCGCGTGCGAAGACGAGAGTGTCGGACTTGACGTGGTCAAGCAGTCTGAACCAGCTGCTTGGTCCGGGAAGCAGCTTGACGAATGATACCTCTGCGCCCAACCTAAACAGCTCGTCCTCAAAGGACTCTGCCATCACCTCACTCAACTCGTTGCTGAACTCAGAGATAATGCCAAACTCGTCCAGGCGCAGACTTCGGACGGCGAAGCGGGCCATAAGTCGACCGCGCATGCTGATCGTAGGGTTGGCCTGAAAGACGTAGGAACGACCGCGAGAGACTTCCTCATCGGTTGCGAGCGGGGCGATCAGGGGGACCCCGTTGACCTGGGCAACTCCGCCAGCCGCTCGAGCCTCGTCGCTGTAGATCGGACCAATGATAATGTCGACGTTTTGGCGGGCCAGCTCCTCGGCAGCCTCGGCGGCCAGTTCGGGTCGATGGCCACTGTCTCGGAAGATCATCTTGATGGGCATCTGCCCGCCACCGGAGGAGTTGTGCTCTTCCACAGCGATCCGAATGCCATTGAACATGGCTTGCGAAAGCTCCACGGATTCGGAATCCATAGGTAGAAGTATCCCGAAATTCACCAGTCTGCCCCTTCGATTCTCGGCCTCAAGCGACGAGATCGCGAACCGCCGGGTCCGCTGCGCATCTGCCTGGTAGGTGCTGGCAGGGAACTCACGGATGAAGTGGCTTAGGACGTCGATTGCGCGAGAATACTCTCCGTGGCGATAGAGTGACTTACCCGCCATCAACCACGCGGCCGACGTCTTCCTGTTCAGCGGGTAATCCGAATAGACTCGCTCGAAACGCCTAAAGGCGCTACCGTAGTGACCGTCCTCGAAAATACCCAGTGCCTCCTCGAAAACACGCTCAGCTTCGGGGTCGACCAGTTCCGAATCCTGAGCGGCCGCGGGATGGCACGCGATGATGACCAGGCAAGCCAGAAACCAGCTTGTTAGTGCAGTAAGACGTCTTACCATAAACTGATTACTCCCACTCGATTGTAGCCGGAGGCTTCGAGCTAATGTCGTACACCACCCGGTTGATTCCGCGTATCTCGTTAACAATACGGTTCGAAACGTGCGCCAGAAAATCCGCTGGCAGCTTAGCCCAGTCCGCCGTCATTCCATCGACACTCGTTACTGCCCGAAGCGCGCACACGTTCTCATAAGTCCTTTCGTCGCCCATCACGCCTACGGATCGAACCGGCAATAAGACGGCGAGCGATTGCCAGACGTCGTCATACAGGCCGTGCTTCCTGAGTTCCTCAGTGAAGATAGCATCCGCCTCGCGAAGCAGCGCCAGACCAGACGGATCGACGGAGCCGAGAATGCGTACGGCCAAGCCTGGTCCGGGAAAAGGATGACGCCCTAGGATATGGTCAGGGACACCCAGTAACCCACCGATCTGCCGCACCTCATCCTTGAACAACTCACGGAACGGTTCGAGAATCTCAAAATCAAGCGACTCGGGAAGCCCTCCCACGTTGTGGTGGGTCTTGATTGTAGCGGACGGACCCTTGAACGAGACTGACTCGATGACGTCGGGGTAGAGTGTCCCCTGAGCCAGGAAGCGCGGCCTCCGACTCAATTCGTGCTCAACTCGATCGGTGGCCTGAGAGAATACCTCGACAAACGTGTTGCCAATTATCACTCTTTTCCTTTCCGGATCGACGACATCGGCCAATCTCTCAAGGAACAAGTCCGACGCGTCCACAGCTTCGAGTCGAATTTGGTAGTGGTCGCGAAAGGTAGATTGGACCTCTAACCATTCGCCTTTGCGAAGCAGGCCGTTGTTCACGAAGATGCATGTCAACTGGTCGCCAAGGGCTTCGTGCAGAAGCACCGCGGCAACGGATGAATCCACTCCGCCGGACAGCCCAAGTATTACGTGATCGTCGCCGACTGTTTGCCGGATTTCCGCTGTCTTCTCCTCGATGAAGGAAGCAGGCGTCCAGTCCCCATGGCAGCCACAAATCTGGCGAACGAAGTTACTCAAGATCTTGTGACCTTCCGGCGTATGCACAACTTCCGGGTGGAACTGCACGCCGAACACGCTGCGTGTTTCGTTTCTAACCGCCGCAATCGGGGCGTTATCGGTGTGGGCGATAACTTTGAACCCGGCCGGAAGAGCCGTAAGATGATCACCGTGACTCATCCACACCGGACTACGTTCGGATAGCCCAGCAAGCAAGTCGTCAGCCTGGTCGACTTGTAGCAGCGCCCGGCCGAACTCGCGATGGTCGGCTCGCTGCACCTCGCCTCCGTGGTTGTAAGCTATCGCCTGCAGACCGTAGCAAATGCCGAGGACCGGGATGGGTTGTCCACCATTTCGCCTGAGAGCCAGAAACGAGGGGTTCAGTTGCGGCGCGTCCTTGTCGTAGACGGACGACGGACCTCCAGACAGAATAATACCGTTCGGTTCGAGGCGCGCAATCTCAGATACATCCACCGTGCAGGGATAGATCTCCGAGAAGACACCCGATTCACGCACCCTCCGTGCAATCAGTTGCGTGTACTGCGAACCGAAGTCGAGGATGACGATTCGTTCGTGCATGTAGGGATACTCGAACCTGCGGGACGTGAGCGATCAGGCACCCACCATCTCGCGATACTCTGCGGCCTTGAGCAGCGAATTCAACTCTTCTGCGTCGTCGAGTTGCAGCTTTATCATCCAGCCCTCACCGTACGGGTCCGTGTTCACTAACTCAGGGTTGGACTCCAGTGTATCGTTGACCGATATGATGGAACCCGAAACGGGAGCGAACAGCTCAGAAACAGTCTTCACGGCCTCAACCGTTCCGAATACGGATTCGGCTGTAACATCCGTTCCTTCGCCCTCGAGATCTACAAATACCACATCACCGAGCTCTGACTGGGCGAAGTCGGTGATCCCAATTGTAGCCATTTCGCCACTCTCGTCGATGCGAAGCCACTCATGGTCCTTGGTGTAGTAGAGGTCGTCCGGAAACGTCATTTGTAGCCTGAGGGGTATGCTGGCGAATAGGTCTATCCTGAACCGCGTGTGGACGTGGGCGCGTCCAGCCTGGCATTACAGATGATACTGCTAACCATGGTTATTAGCCACCTAGTCGGAAGCCTTCAACTTGAACGTCTCAAGAAACTTCGTGTCGAAATCGCCGGCACGAAAACGCTCATCCAGCATCAACTGGCGATGGAAGGGAATAGTCGTTTCGACTCCTTCGATAATGAATTCGTCGAGCGCGCGGACCATCTTGTTGATGGCAAGATCGCGCGACTTGGCTCGAACGATCAGCTTGGCAATCATCGAGTCGTAGTACGACGGTATCACGTATCCGGCGTACACGTGCGTGTCTACACGTACGCCGTGGCCACCCGGAGTATGAAAGGTCTCGATGCGGCCAGGCGAGGGCGAGAAGTTCTTGAACGGATTCTCCGCGTTTATTCGGCACTCAATGGCATGCCCGTCCATGACTGCTGGTTTGTCGGAAAGAGTCTCGCCCATGGCGATCAGTATCTGAAACTGCACCAGATCACAGTCGGCCACTTCTTCTGTCACCGGGTGCTCGACCTGAATCCTGGTGTTCATCTCCATGAAATAGAAATTCAGGTCGGCATCGACGAGAAACTCTATCGTACCCGCACCTTCGTACTGGACATCCTGGGCACCTCGGACGGCAGCCTCTCCCATCCGTCTACGCAGATCGTCATTTACGATCGGCGAGGGTGATTCCTCTACCAGTTTCTGATGTCGGCGCTGTATCGAGCATTCACGTTCACCGTAGTGCTTGACTGCGCCTCTCCCATCACCAAGAAGCTGTATTTCAACGTGTCGCGGCGAGCTTACAAACTTCTCTATGTAGACGCCTCCGTCACCGAATGCCGCTTCAGCCTCATTGCGTGCGGTGTCAAACTGGCTCTTGAATTCCTTCTCGCTGTTGACGATTCGCATTCCCCTGCCGCCACCGCCCGAACGGGCTTTCACGATCACAGGGTAGCCGATTTCGGCGGCCACCCGACGCCCTTCTTTGGCGTCCTCAACCACCCCGTCAGAGCCGGGCACGACCGGGACGCCCGCCTTGCGCATCGTCTCCTTGGCAAGGGTCTTGTTGCCCATCATCTGGATCGTTCCGGCCGGTGGGCCAATGAACTTGATCCCGTGGTCGTGGCATATGGCGCTGAAGTCCGCGTTCTCGGCAAGGAATCCGTAGCCGGGGTGAATCGCGTCTGCTCCTGTTACCTCGGCAGCCGCCATGATCCGATCAATCCGCAGATAACTCTCTCTCGATGGCGGGGGCCCAATACAAACGGCCTCATCGGCAAAGCGGACATGGAGAGAATCGCGATCAGCCGTCGAGAACACCGCGACCGTCTTGAGTCCCATCTCATGACAGGTCCGGATGATTCGCAGCGCTATCTCACCCCTGTTTGCAATCAGGACCTTATCCATGGTGCTACCAATCCGCTTGGCCAATAACGTGCATTATGATGGGACCCGATGCTACGAGGGGTCGACCACGAAGAGCGGTTGGTCGAACTCCACCGGCTGTGCATTCTCGACGAGAATCTTCTTCACCACGCCCGAAGCCTCAGCCTCGATCTCGTTCATCAACTTCATCGCTTCAATGATACACAGGACGTCCCCCTTCGCGATCGTATCGCCGACGTTGACGAACGCATCGGCGTCCGGTGAGGGTGACCGATAAAATGTCCCAACGATTGGAGCTTTCACGGTGATACCACTGGCGCCTTCAGGACTTGACGAATCGCCTTCCACCGACGGAGTCTGCGACGACTGGGCCGGGGGGCCATGCGGTGCAGGTCCTGCATTGTGCGGTACCGGCGATGGGACCGGCGGCGGGTACATGCCTTGGAATGGTTGCATGTACGATACTGGGGATTGAACCGTCACGGTAGGAGTGTCGCGCCGAATCACAAGTTTGAAATCATCCTCTTCTATCTCGACCTCAGCCACGCCACTCTCGGCGACGAGTCGAAGCAAATCCCTGATCTTGTCCAGATCCATTTGCACCTCCAGATTAGACCACGCGGTCAGCCCATCGAAAATCTACGAACTCACGCGGGTTATATATGACGACGTCTCCGTATTCACTCGGATAACATCACCCTCGTTCACAAACAGTGGCACGTTCACGACCGCACCGCTTTCAAGAGTAGCGGGTTTCGTAGCCGACGTTGCCGTATCTCCCTTCATGCCGGGCTCGGTCTCAACCACCTTGAGGTCCACAGACTTTGGTATTTCGGTGCTGAGGGGCTGCTCCGTCTCGGCATGGAAGAGTATGTCAATCACCCCACCCTCCTTAATGAACTCGCGACCCACGACCGCATCCTTCGGCAGCTGAACCTGTTCGTAGGTGTCTGCATTCATGAAATGAAGCCCCAAGTCATCTTCATAGAGAAACTGGTGTGGACGTCGCTCAATTCGGGCCGTGTCCACTTTCTCACCCGCGCGAAAAGTATTGTCAACCACCCGCCCCGTCTTGACATTCTTGAGTTTAGTCCGGACGAATGCTCCTCCTTTTCCAGGCTTGACGTGGAGGAACTCGACAATCGTCCATAGGTCGTCATTCCAGATGATCGTAAGCCCGTTTCTGAAATCACTCGTGGACGCCATAGCAGTGGTCAGGTGAGATAAACGCAAGAAGGTTAATATACCGACGGGCCTGAGCGCCAGTCAATTACAGAGCAGAGCGCGGCTAGCGTCGAAATCGCCGGATCAATTCGTCAATTCGCGACTCTGTGAGAGAATAGGAAGTTTCGTCTTTCGTTTCCCCGGTCACTGGGGGCGCTTTCTTCTTGCTACTGCTCGGTGTCGAACGAGGGTTGCCGGCTCTCTGCCGCAATCGATTCTCGATCTCATCCATCCACGACCGCTGTCCGTTCTTGGAGGTTGTCGGTTTCACCTGTTCCGCCGACTGGCGCTGCACGGACGAGTCGGCAGCATTGATCGGGTCGGTCTCAAACGCGACGCGCTTGACGTTCACGAGATGCAAGGGAGAGATGTTGTCGCTGGTGATGGAGCCACCTATCGTTCCCGGGCCAAGGGTCATCGACGGAAAGAGGCGGTTGGTATAGCCGACTGACCCAAGTGCGGCGACGGTGTTGACCACAATCCTCATGGCGGGCTTCTCGATGGCAAATGCACGTATGATCCGGTCGTTCGTGCAATGCAACCCCAGCGTGTGGCCCATGCCACCGAAAGAGAGAATCTCAATACAGCGTTCGCATCCCTGTTCCCAACCGTCGGCAACATAGAACGACAGTATGGGCGAGAGCGTCTCCATCGAGAGGGGTTCTTCCTTACCTACCTCAGTCACCTCGGCGACCAGCGCCCGTGTTTCTCCAGGTACGGCAAACCCGGCCATTCTAGCTATGTAGGAAGGCGACTTTCCGACCTGGTCGACATTGAGTCTACCCTTGGTCAGCAGAATGGACCGAAGCATCTCCTTCTCCCGGTCATTCAGGAAGTAGGCACCCTGGCCGCGGAGTTCCTCCATTAGTCGAGTCTTGACCGGGAGGTCGGCGACGATGCTCCTCTCCGTCGAGCAAAGAGTGCCCCAGTCGAACGAGGCTCCATAGACGATATCGGCAGCAGCCTTTAGCACGTCGGCCGAACGGTCTACGTACACGGGCACGTTGCCAGAACCGACGCCATAAGCGGGCTTGCCCTTCGAGTAGGCGGCCTTGACCATCGCGGTTCCGCCGGTAGCGAGTATCACGTCCGTCTCCGCATGCTCCAACAATTCATTCGTCCCTGCAAGTGACACCTTGCGCATGCATCCAAAAAGTCCTCTTGGAGCACCCGCCGAGTAGGCCGCCTCCGCAACAATATCGAGTGCCGCGGAGGTGCATTCAGTTGCTCGCGGGTGCGGACTCATGACGATTCCACATCTCGCCTTGGCCGATATGATTGCCTTGTACATCGCCGTCGACGTCGGATTGGTCGATGGTATCAGCGCAGCCACCACACCCATCGGGACAGCGACCTCCCATATCGTTCCGCCTTCGGGCTCCGCGATAATTCCCGCCGTCCTCATACCACGCATCCGTTCATGAAGAACGCGGGTTGCGAAAATGTTCTTTGCCTTCTTGCTTTCCGGCCGCCCGAATCCCGTCTCTTCATGAGCGTGCCTGCCCAATTCTCCTGCAGCCTCTTCGCCGGCCGCTGCCATGGCTGACACGATTTGATCCACTTTGTCCTGAGTGAAAAGACGATAGCGAAGCATGGCGGTTCGTGCCGCGCTGACAAGCTCTCTGGCCTCCTGTATCGATGTCAGATCCAAGTCCATATACCACCTTGAGGCTCACACTCCTTGACGCCCATTTATTCCTTCCGACGTCATAATCGGGCGGTGCCGGCAAAAAAGCTATTCCGACCCACGTCAACCCCCCTCAAATAAGAC
>JAHHLP010000193.1 GCA_018679295.1 Rhodothermia bacterium | reverse complement strand
ATCTGGAGATAGGCCGTCGCAATATTGTTTCGGAGCGCGAGGTTGTTTGGACGAAGGGCCTCGGCAATCAAATACTGATCAATCGACTCTCCTACGCGACCGGATTTCCGCAATGCGTCGGCATAGGCTATTCGGGCTTCAAAGTTTTCGGGAAAGTCCCTCGCTCCGCCACGCAGCCGATTTACCTCTTGCTGCTCCATCTGCGTTTGTTCGGCGCGCGCAAGGACGGTTCGGGCTTCCGCTTGTCGCCCGAGTTGTTGGAGGGTCTGTCCGAGGTTGAACAGCGCGCTGAAGTCCCACGGTCGTACCCTCACAACGTCTTCCAGGGCTTTGGCTGCCTCATCCAACTGACCGTTGCGCGCCAGCAGCACGCCGAGCCGGTACCGATATTCAACGTTGTTTGGCTCTAGCTCCGCCGCCCTCTGCGCATACCGGAGAGCTTCGCTGTAGTCCCCGCTGGCCTCGTGCCACTCGGTGAGGCTCAGGTGAACCGGTGCGTAACTGTCGTCGAGGGTGACGGCTTTTTCGTAGGCGGCTTTCGAGCTGTCGCTGAGACCCAGTTGCCAGTAAGCGCCTCCGACGGCGTGCCACGCTCTCGCCGTGGGACGCGATTGCGCCTCGCGGAGGTAGGCGTCGACGGCCTCTCTGTACTTCTTGTCCCGGAAATGCGCATTGCCCAGGTTGTGGAACGCGCCCGGATACGTCGGATTGATGGCCGTCACCTGCCGGAACGCGTCGGCGGCCTCACCGAGACGATCCATCTCGAACAGTAGCCTTCCTCTCACAAAATGAGCATCCGGCAGGTCGGGGTAACTCTGGACTACGCTGTCGACGATGGCGATACCAAGGCGGTAGTTCTTGCGACCAAGCGCATCGCTGGCTCGCTCGATCATGTTGCGCGCCTTTCCTTCCGGAAGTTCTCCGGCACCTATGGCCGTGGGGTTGGGTAACTCGCCGGAATAGCGAAGGTAGTATTGCCGCGCCAAGGCGGTGTCTCCCTGCAGTACGAGGAGTCTGGCTCTGTTGAAGAGCATAGGCTTGGAGGCCGGATCTTGCCGTTCGAGGGCACGGAGAAGTATCTCAGCGTCGGCATAGTGGCCTTGCCGAATACGCACAGCCGCCAGCACATTCGCGAAATAGGCATCTCCGACACGGCTCAACCCAAAGCGAGCGAGCGATGCGGTTTCGTCTGAATAATGATCATTGGAGGCGGCATATGCCACGGATTCCCTTATCAAGTCGATGTTAAAGGGCTGCCAGTACAAGAGGGAGCGGTACATCAGGAGCGCTGACAGCGTGTCCCGATCAGCTTTGGCTCTTCGTACGGCCTGGTGAAGCAGTTCGTAGGGCGGGCCAAGCTCGGCCGCAGCCAGGACGGCGAGCGAATCGACGTACGACCCTCGGGCAAACAGGCGATCCATTGCTGAGCGGTAGGCTGCTGCTTCCTCCGCCGCGGTCCGACCCTTGACGAACGGATATCCTGATTTCAACCGGGCCAGCTGTGCGGTGACAAAGGTTCGCTCAAATGGGTCCAGTTCGTATCGGTCACTCGCGTCGGATTTCTCGAGAGTGCCAAACGCGGGATGGTCGGTAATCGCCTGGTAAAACTGCTCCGCGATCAAGTCATACCCGACGTGGTTCGGATGCAGATGATCATCGAACAGGGAGTTGTCCTCGAGGCCGGACGCGCTTTGTTCTCGAAATGTGTTTCCGATGTCGAGGACGTAGACGCCCTCGCGCTCGTCAAAACTCCGAATTATCCGATTGATCTGTTCGGGAGCTCGGAAGCGAATGTCGTCCTTTTCCTTCGCCTCGACGAACTCCTGTCTTGCGGCGGTGGTGTCTCCGTTTTGGAGCAACTCTCGGCCACGTCGAAATCCTTCCACGGCTTCTTCATCTTCACCGAGTGGCTTTTGGTCGGCAAGATTGGAGACGAGCGTGCCGATGAACACCGGGATGTTTTCGTCGGCAAAGGCGTCGAGGGTGGACGTCATGTTTCGCTCGAACTGACGGATCCCGGCTTGAAAGACCTCGTCGTCGAGCTTGATTGCGCGGTTGCCGATTACACGCGCCATCATCGTTCGATCCAGGCTGGGGTCCTGCCCCGACTTGTCGGGTGTTGGATTGAGCGCACGGTCGACCAGGGAAAATAGAGCGGTTCCCTTAAGCCCGATCAGCAGCCTCTTCATCCACACCTTGTTGCCAAGTTGATAGATAGTGCTACCCGCGCCGAAGGCACCATAGTATTCGTTGTGGCCGGCGTAGATCACAACAGCATCGGGCCTGTGCCGAATGACAGCTTCTCGCAAATCCCAAATGGTAAATGAGTTGACCGCTGTCAAGCCGAGATTGACAATCTCGATTCTTTTGGTGGGGGACAAAGCCTCCAGTCGAGCCTGCAGACGCGCGGGAAATCCGTAGTAAAAGTGGTATGGGAAGCCGGCCGTCGAGGAGCCGCCCAGGGTGAAGACCCGGAAGACGCTGTCTGTCTTTTCAGCAAGAAATGGGTCGAACGCCACGGCCGGGTCGAACCCTTTGAAGTACTTCTTTGCGTACTCCGGATTGAAAGCCAGATAGTCCGGTTGCCCCGGAATATCTCGAAAGGGCGTTCTCGCGTCGCGACCCACGCCGGCTACGCGCAGGACTAGCTCGAGTATCACGAGAAGCAAGATCGGGAGGAGGATCGCTCCCAGTTTGAACGCGATGGGCTTTAGCTGCATAAGGGGGTGCTTGCTCCCGTTGGGTGGGATTAGTAGCTTACTGAAAACCTTTTCAGGACGTTCCTGGCCATGGACGCGAGTTTGTGGTCTCTTGAAATATACAGTCCGCATCCGTTCCGACTCTCGCCCATGAGCTCCATAAAAGATGTCGCCAGCCTCGCGGAAGTCTCGATCTCGACGGTCTCACGGGTACTAAATAACTCTTGTCCAGTGAGCGAAGACAAGCGGCAGCGTGTGCTGGCGGCGGCCGCTCAGCTGGGGTATGTCCCGAATCCCGCGGCCCGCAGCCTGCTGCTTCACAAGACCGGAGTCATCGGAGTCGTAATACCCTTTGCCAGCGGTGAGTTCTTCTCTGAGTTTCTTTCTGGCGTGGACCAGACCGCGGCTGATCGGGAATACTTCCTACTCATTTCGATTTCTCGCCGAAATGAAGCGGACTTGCTCAAGGCCATCCGCAGCCTCGACAAGCGTGTAGACGGGCTTGTCGTATGGGCGCCCGAGATGGGTCCGAGTGAAGTAATAAACCTAGTCTCAGGTTCCACGCCGGTACTCTTGGTCAACGGCCACGACAACGGTTTCGAATCGGATTGCGTCGACTTTGATAACCACGGTGGAATGACGAAGGTCGTCGAATATCTGCTTGACCTGGGCCATCGTGACATCGCGTTTATCGCCGGCCCGCCGGCTGCGGTAGACGCCAAAGCTCGGCTGAAAGCCTTCCGGGAAGCGCTCCGGAAGCGGGGTGTGTCTCCTCAATCGGATCTGGAGTTTAGAGGCCGTTTCACAATCGAGGACGGTTTCAGGGCAGCACAACGCATTCTTGAAATGGCACGGCGCCCGACGGCCATCGTCGCGTCGAATGACCAGTCGGCATTCGGAGCCCTAAGAGCTCTTCGAGAGGCAGGCGTCGAGGTTCCGCGGGACATATCGGTCACCGGCTTTGATGACGTGCCGAGTGCCTCCTTTTTCTCGCCGCCATTGACGACTGCAAGAGTACCGGTTCGGAGGATGGGCGAAGTGGTTATCAACACCCTCCTGGACCGAATCGTCGAGGGCCGAACGAGCTTTGAG
>JAHHLP010000050.1 GCA_018679295.1 Rhodothermia bacterium | reverse complement strand
ACATTCCGCCGACGGAAACGCCGATTCGTATTCGCCGCCTGCCAAACGGCGACATCGAGACCGGCCCGAATGTCGTTGAGGTTACTCCGACCGCGCCCGTCGCAGGGTTCGTTGGCGGAGACCTCAGGGACCTGACACGCATATCGGGTACGACCAGCAGCCAGATCCTCTATGAGGTCGTCGACCCGCGGGCCCTTCCGGATGACCACGTGTATCGCATCACGTTTGAAGACACGCTTCGTCTGGGTACGCGAACGACTCCCGACACGTTGACGACAAAGAACTTCTCTCTTATCGACGTGACGATCGGCGATACGCTGCTCAACCGCTCGACGGCGTTCCGTCCGGAGATCGAGTTTCCGGTTTTTGATGACCTCGGAGACCCACTCGGTTTCAAGCTCTTTTTCCGGCCCGAACCGTTTATCGTCGTGAACAGAACGGACACCGGTTGGGACTCGGAGGAAGTGTATCCTATTTCGCTGGAACCCTACATCGCGGCCGGATTCATCAAAGGCCTGCGCAACCCGGCGGATTATCGTGTCAAGGTCGTCGGCCCCGGCGAAGGCCAGTCAATTGAGCTTGAGGTGCGGCGTCGGTTTACGTTGCCTTCACGCCCAACCAACATACAGGTCTTCCAGGTGGACCCGGAAGGGAATGAGACGCCGGTCGACTACGCCTTCTGGGACCTGAGCGGCGACGATTTCATCTCGGCGACCTCGACGGAACCGGCTTCGTTCTCAGCCAGCCCGGTTGACGGCGAGAGCGACCTGATCATCCTGTTCGAACCCCAGGTCGGGTCAACAACTAGCGACCCGGTCGTCACGTGGAAGATCGGACTCAACTTTACCGTCGCCGACCGGCGGGATCCGGTACAAGGCGAGGTAGCAAACATTGTTACGAAGAAGCCCTTTCTGTCGAGCGATTCATTCGAGTTCACAACCGCCCAGCCGTCAGTGGACGCCTCCAATCCTGACTCGTTGCTGGACATGATCCGTGTGGTGCCCAACCCGTACGTGGTGACGAACCGATTTGAGTCATTAAATCCGTTCAGCACCGGTCGTGGTCCGCGAGTGATCAAGTTCACGCATCTGCCGCCGGAAGCCACGGTTCGGATCTTCACGGTCAGCGGTAAGCTGATTCGCGTACTGCAGCGCGATGAGGGTTCGAACGAGGCCATGAGTGCTACGGCGCTGATGAACGGCACGATCAACTGGGACCTTCAGACCAACGACGACTTGACAGTGGCCTACGGCGTTTACCTCTATCACGTAGAGGCACCGGGAATCGGCGAAAAGACAGGCACGTTTGCCATCATCAAGTAGAGGGAAATGATGCCTGACAAGACCAGAAATAACATGCGAATCCGCGCTCGAGTCTTTTCTCTCGTGGCGGCGGCTTTAGCACTCGGTTTACTCGGAGTGGACGATGCCGTTGCCCAGTTCGATGCGTCAACGCGAGAGGTAACCAAGCGGGGCACGACCGCGGCGGACTTTTTGTCGATTCCCGTAGGGGCCCGCGCCACCGGTATGGGTCATGCCATCTCGGCGTCCATTGCTGATCCGACAGCGATCTACTGGAACGTGGCCGGCCTTGCCGAGCTGCCGGGCGGAACATTCACCGCTGACTACGCGCAGTGGTTGGCCGACATCGACTTCGCGTTTGTCGCTGTAGCCGTACCCAGCAGCTTCGGTACGATAGGGATTGGGATAACCTCGATGTCGGTTCCGGAGATGGAGGTAACGACCGAGTTGGAACAGGAAGGCACGGGCGAACTCTTCGATGCGTCGTCCATGGCTATTGCCTTTTCGTATGCACGAGCCCTGACCGACAGGTTCTCTATCGGCGGATCGGTAAAGGTGGTCAATGAACGAATCTGGAACTCGACGGCGAGCGGCGTCGCGTTTGACGTGGGAACGATGTTTACCACACCTTTCAGCGGGATACGCCTCGGTGCTTCCATCTCCAACTTTGGCTCGAAGCTGAAGATCGGCGGCGACGAGCTACTCGTCGTAGTTGATATCGATCCGAACGCGGAGGGTAACAACGAGAGCAACCGCGCGCTGCTCAAGACGGACGAGTTTGATATGCCGCTATCGATGCGGATCGGCCTGGCGGGCGAGGTGTTTCAAACCGAACAGTATCGGCTCACCGTGGCTGTGGACGCACTCAACCCGAACAACAGCGAGCAGTACGTCAACGTCGGAGCCGAACTAGGATTCCTTGGAGACCTGATCATGGTTCGAGGTGGATACAGCGAGCTGTTTCTGGACGACAATGTCCGGTCACTCACGCTAGGCGCGGGATTAAGGTACCGGTTCGCGCCGCTGAATTTCGCCTTTGACTATGCGTACGAAAAGCAGGAGTTCTTCACCGACGTAAATCGCTTTACGCTATCGGTTCAATTTTGAAATTTGCCCCCCGGTAACGGCGGGTTGAATAGATGCGCGGGCGAGCGCGCTACCACGTAGAAAAGAACAACACAACCAACACAACCAACACAACCGCAGGAGCACTTACATGTTAAGATCTACCACTTCGTGGGGATGGCTCGGTGCGGCGCTCATTGTCCTATTTGCGGCGATGCCGGCACAGGCTCAGCGTCAGGTTACGCTGACCTTGAACATGGCAACGTCGGGCGATACGACAAGGACGGACTCCTTCATTGAAGTCCGCGGCGCCGTCAACGGAGTAGCCCCCGTTACTATCAATGACCAGGGTGATGTAATCGACTGGTCTGACGCCAGTACACTTGAGCCCGTTAACGTTGGAGGTGACTACTGGCAGCTTCAGTTCGAGCTTCCCGACACGACCGACCTCACGTTCAAGTTTTATTCGCAGCAGTCACAGGACGTGCTGGGCGAAGGCTGGGAGGCCGATCCGAATCCCGTGATTCCGGCGGGTGTTGCAGACACGACGCTGCCGATTCACTTCTACGAGTCAAATCGCGAGTATCGAGGTGTCACGGGTGATCGTGGCGATTACGACTGGCGCCCCTATGAATCCAAGGATGATTCCGTGGCCGTATGGTACCGGGTCTACTTGAATACGCCGGAGGGACTGCTTGACGGATACGATAATTCGAACCCGAATCATCATGC
>JAHHLP010000473.1 GCA_018679295.1 Rhodothermia bacterium | reverse complement strand
TCGGAGATCAGGCCCATCGCGATGCCAGCAACTGGCTTTCTGATCGGAATCCCGGCATCCATCATCGCGAGAGTACCCGAGCAGACGGACGCCATCGACGACGATCCGTTCGACTCGAGGACATCCGCATTAATCCGGACCGTGTATGGAAACTCGTCTACGGATGGCAAAACGCCCGACAACGCTCGTTCGGCGAGAACGCCATGGCCGATTTCGCGTCGGCTTGCACCGCGCAAAAACTTGACCTCGCCCGTGCAGAACGGCGGGAAGTTATAGTGCAGATAGAAGCGGCGATCCGTCGAATCAAAAACCTGGTCGACGGCCTGCACGTCCTTCTTCGTGCCGAGGGTTACCGACGCCAGCACCTGGGTTTCCCCCCTGGTGAAGATAGCCGACCCGTGCACGCGAGGGAGGTAGCCAACCTCGCACCAGATATCACGGACCTCATTTAACGAACGTCCGTCGATGCGGCGCTCATCGGCGAGGATCATCTCTCGCATCAACTCCTTCTCCACTGAACCAACAGCTCCCTTGATATCGCCCGCGGTGTATCCTTCGTCGGTTTCCGCCGCTCTTTCCAGACCTGCCTCGGGATCGTCCGGACCCAGAAGCGCGTCCAGGACGTCCTGTTTGATCTCGCGGATACCGCCGTAGAATGTTTCCTTCGCGTATGGCTTACGAATGTGCTCGTTCACGCGATCGGAAATCATCTCCCGCACTTTGTTCACAAGAGGCTCGGGACTGGACACGACCGTGTACTCCATGGGCTCAACGCCACCCGAGTCTGCCACCAACGCATCCTGTCCTTTGCACAGTTCGCGGATGGCGTCGTGAGCTATCTCCAGTGCTTCAAGGACATCGTCCTCACCGACTTCATCCATCTCTCCTTCAACCATTACAATCGCATCCTTGCGGCCTGCGACAATCACGTTGAAGTCACTCTCTTCGAGATCCTGGATGGTCGGGTTCACTATGAACCGGCCATCAACTCGACCAACGCGAACCTCTGCGATCGGGCCTTGAAACGGCGCACCCGTGAGACTTAGGGCTGCGGAGGCTGCGACAGCGGCCACGACGTCCGCATCGTTTTCGCCGTCCGCCGACAACACGTAGCAGATGACCTGCACTTCGTTGCGGAACCCATCCGGAAACAGCGGACGAATGGCTCGGTCGATCAGGCGTGACGTAAGGACCTCTTTGTCTGTGGGCCGGCCTTCTCTCTTGATGAAACCGCCGGGTATCTTTCCGGCAGACGAAAACTTCTCACGGTAATCGACGGTGAGCGGGAAGAAGCTCTGCCCTTCCTTAGCCGAATCCGTTACGGTTGCCGCAGCGAGTACCATCGTATCGCCGAGACGCGCAACGGCAGAACCGCCTGCCTGCTTGGCAAGTCGGCCGGTCTCAAGGGTAAGCGTCCTACCGGTCGCAAATTCAATTTCGTGAGTAACTGCTTTTGACATTTCTGCTCCTCTTCCAGTCAGTTCTGTAATGCAAGTCCTGCATGCCCAGATGGGTCATGACTTGCCCGGCGGCTACATGGTTTGCGGTTGGGAAAGCGCTGCCGCCATAAACGCGACGGCACTCCCAAGGAAGTGCCGCCCCAAACTCAAATTCGTTACTTGCGGATGCCAAGCTGTTCAATGATGGTCCGGTAACGGGAAATGTCCCTGTCCATCAAGTAATTGAGCAGCCGGCGTCGCTTACCGACCAACTGCAGCAATCCCCGTCGCGTGGAATGATCCTTTTCGTGACGCTTGAGATGCTCGGTGAGTGCGTTGATCCGCTCGGTGAAGATGGCAATTTGGACTTCCGCCGAGCCAGTGTCGGCGCCACTCTTGCCATACGATTCGATTAGCTCTCGCTTCTTTTCTTTTGCGATCATAATCCTCTTTAGATTGATACCATGCTAAAGAAGAAGGCGCCCTGGCAAACTGCCCGAGCGCATCCTGATGTGACGATACAGCGTCTTAAGATACTGCCGAAATCACGGCCCTACAACGCTCTTGATCGTCGCTAAGTTGCTCCCGAAGGCTCTCGATCCCATCGAATTTGCGCTCGTCACGTATTCTTTTGACGAATTCTATTTGAAGCACCTCTCCATACAGATCTTCGTCGAAATCAAATAGGTGAACTTCAACCCGTAGGCCCTCGCCATCAAAGGTCGGACGGAAACCGACGTTCATCATGCCCGATACCGCGTCTTTGCGACCCTCGATTCGCGCCTGCACCGCGTAGACGCCTCGAAGCGGTATGATCTTACGTGCATGTTCAATCGAGATATTGGCTGTAGGAAAGCCGATCGTTCGTCCGCGTCCGTCACCCGGAACGACCTTTCCTCTGACCGAATATCGGCGACCCAGAAGTTCGGCGGCCCGCGACACGTTTCCGTCCCGCAACAG
>JAHHLP010000476.1 GCA_018679295.1 Rhodothermia bacterium | reverse complement strand
TCGGATGCGGGAGCAACCCGAGCGAACTACATCGTTGTTCGACTTCCCGGTCCCGTTCGACCGTTGTTCCTCGAATGGCTAAGGCGGGAGTTTCCTGAGCGGGCGGATCGGGTCGTTGGCAGGATTCGTGAACTACGAGCCGGTGGCCTAACGGATCCAAGATTCAAGACCAGGCACACAGGGGAAGGCGAATGGGCAGAAGTCCTCAGAAAACTATTCAGCCTTTCGTTGAACAAGTATGGACTAACAGCAAGTCGTACACACCTTTCTACAAAGCACTTCCGGCGGGTTCGCGAAAGGCAGTTGGGACTCTTCTAGGTCCGGCTCAAACCGAGGGCGTGTATCGACCGACTCAAAGAATTCCGGACCAGGATTACGCCGTGTTCAAGCCGGACGGTTGTAGTCGGCCCCAAGCCTTGCTAGTCGGCTCCCGGACATCCTCCGACTCTTCCCGAATACGAGTACCATCTTGCGCCGCCGTCGCAACTCATCAGTACGTCGCCGCCACCAGAGCCGTCATAGTAGACCACGTACGTACACCCATAGCGCGTGTAGATACAGTCTGGGCCTCTCACTGGTTCAAGGAGTCCCGTGATAGCCACGATGCCGAAGATCCAGACTGCTTGCATATCGTCCCTGACTTGGCTTTGATTTCGGACAAGTGGCAGCCATCATAGGAACGAGGCAGGTTTACAGATAAACAGCAAGGTGCGGCAATTCGTGCCATAAGCGCACCACATACTGGTCGCTGGGGTGATGTGCCGGAAGATGGGTTTGCTAGCCTCTTGTTTACAAATGCGGGTGTGCGGCGATATTAGTATGCAAGCGTACCCAATGCGCAGACGCCAGTGATTCGAAGAAAGGCCATATCAACGTCACTCCTGCCGCTGATCGTCGTCGCCGCGCTGCCCATCGTCGCTGGCTGCGAGCAAGCGGTGTCGCTGCCGGCCGGTGTGACTGCTCCCACTCCTCCCCGGCAGGTAAAGCTGACCGAGGCGCCCGTCTTCGTCAGGGGTGATTTCATCATCCGACCGGTGGCCAGCTTCGAACTGGACGCCCGCGTGCTGGCAAGAGAACGGTATCGCTTCGACCGAAGTGCGGACGTCTCACCAATCGATCTGGCTTTGGGGTGGGGTCCGATGTCGGACCAGGCAGTGATCGACCAAATCAAGATCTCGCAGTCGAGGCGTTTCTACTGGTGGCGCGTGAAGCGGTATCCGATCCCGCGCAGGCAGATCATCGAAAACAGCGCGAATATGCACATGGTGCCGGCGAATGATGAAGTGCGAGATCAGCTGTTTTCGCTAAAGCCTGGCGAACTCATAAGCATTTCTGGATATCTGGCCAACGTCACAGCCGACGATTTCACATGGCGAACATCAACTACCCGCACCGATGCCGGCGCTGGCGCGTGCGAGATCGTCTGGGTTGAATCGGTGCAACGACGCTGACGACCCGGCCATCTCTTCCCGTGCCCAGGCATCCGCAGCTACCGGCGTGCACAACAAGAATTTGTGACGTGGGAACCGAGTGGCCCATCGCCAGCTTTGACGGCGCCCAGCAAGGACTAACACACATGCGCCAAACAAATCTCCGCAATATTGCCATCGTCGCACACGTCGACCATGGTAAGACTACCCTCGTCGATGCCATGCTCTGGCAAAGCGGCACCTTTCGCGATAACCAGGACATCCGGGAGCGGGTCATGGACTCTATGGACCTGGAGCGGGAAAAGGGCATCACCATCATGGCCAAGAACACTGCGGTCACTTATGGCGATACAAAAATCAACATTGTGGACACGCCGGGGCATGCCGACTTTGGCGGAGAGGTGGAGCGAACGCTCCGAATGGTGGATGGCATCATGCTCCTGGTCGACGCTGCCGAGGGACCGCTTCCGCAAACGCGCTTTGTCCTGTCGAAAGCTCTTGAACTCGCCCTTCCGGCAATTGTCGTCATCAACAAAATCGATCGGCAGGATGCGCGCCCCGAGGAGGTGCTCAACGAGATCTATGACCTGTTCATCGACCTCGACGCCAACGATAGCCAGATCGAGTTTCCCGTAATCTATGCGGTGGCGAGAGACGGTAAGTGCACTACGGAGTCCGGATCGCAGCTATCGGATCTTCGACCGTTGTTCAACGCCATACTCGAGTCGATTCCGGCGCCCGTCGGCGATGCAGACGGCGCCCTGCAAGTGCTGGTGACCAATGTGCAGCCGGATTCGTATCGCGGACCGCTCGCCATCGGTCGCGTCATGCAGGGCACGCTTCGAGACCGGCAAACGGTATCCATATGTCATCGCGATGGATCGATCGACAAGGCTTCAGTGAGTGGCCTGTTCACGTACAAGGGTCTCGAACGGGTGGAGGCCGAAGAGGCAGGCCCCGGTGACATCATCGCTGTTGCGGGAATGTCAGGGATCGGCCTCGGCGAGAGCATCGCGGACGGTGAGGATCCGCAGCCCCTGAGACCGCTACACGTGGACGAACCGACGATGTCGATGGAGTTTCGGGTAAACGACTCTCCGTTCTCCGGACGCGAAGGGCGGTTTGTTACTTCCAGAAACCTCCGCGATCGCCTGCTGAAGGAGGCCTCAAATAACCTTGCCATACGCGTTGAGGAAACCGAGTCGGCGGACTGCTATGTCGTTTTCGGGCGAGGAGAACTTCAAATGGCGATCCTCATCGAGCAGATGCGGCGCGAGGGCTTCGAGTTCGCCGTCGGCATGCCGCGGGTCATCACTCGCGAGGTGAAAGGAACGCGGACCGAACCCTATGAGAGCGCGCTCATCGACGTAGCCGAAGACTACATGGGCGTCGTAGTTCAGAAGCTGGGAACTCGGAAAGGGATAATGACC
>JAHHLP010000173.1 GCA_018679295.1 Rhodothermia bacterium | reverse complement strand
AGACTGTCACGGACATCCACATAAAAGCAATTTGAGGTGTTGGTGGAGTACAGGTCTGTAATCCGAACGGTACCATCCTCGGCAAGGCGAACACAGTTGATCCATCTAGGATCAATCATGTGCCGCTCGGCGGCAGACAAACTCAGTGACCCTCCTTGATCACCGGGCCCCGCCATGAGTTGGAAACCGATCGATGCAGGTGCGGAGGCGGGGACGCCGTTTCGCCCGCCTATCGCAGCGACGTGAAAAGGCTTCCAAACCGTGTGAAGAATCTCGTGCGCCATCAACCGCGTTAGATCGAGGTCGGGGATGATGTTGCCCGGATTCCAGTAGTGGACGTAAACGCCCGAACGGCCCGCGTCAAACATCTTCTCAGATCCGCGCCGTCCGAACTCCGGTCGCGTTGAATTGTAACCGGTAAAGGCGACGCCAGAGCGCACGACGGATCTGCCAGCTCGAAAGCCGGGCCCTCGCATCCTGCGAACGACGAATACGATTTTGTCTACATAGCCGTCGTCGTCCGCATCAAAGTCTGATAAGTCAACGCGAGGGTCGTCGTCAATAATGTTGAGGATTTCCGGAGTCAGCAGCCCGACGTTAACACCTCCAGCACCATAGTCGCTCTCGCTTCCGCTGGTCACGATAACGTCAGGAAATACTGATCCGAACAATGTGAGTTGACCGTTTGACTGCTGATAGAAAAAGTCTGTCAGTGACTTCTCGTCAAAAGGTGGTGTCGCGTGCTCAGATAGCACGTAATCGGCGAAATCCGGCAGCTGATCTGGCTGGCGCCACTGATTATCTCGCTGAATGCACCCGGTTGGCTCCTGGTTGTCGTCACTGAAACGGATGAAGACGACGAGGGCCTTCAGCTTATCAGCGGAGAAAGCCGCCGGGCTGGCCTCGTTCTGCACTTTGGCCCACACCGGATTGGAGACATCCGGGGAA
Source organism: Rhodothermia bacterium (assembly GCA_018679295.1). Taxonomy (GTDB): domain Bacteria; phylum Bacteroidota; class Rhodothermia; order Rhodothermales; family JABDKH01; genus JAHHLP01. The sequence continues at coordinate 1,599 of JAHHLP010000173.1, read as the reverse complement.
CCGAGGTGAGCTATTAAACCCGCAGTTAGACATGAAATGGTATTTCGAATGAGAGCGGTTCTGCGCAGCATCACTTGACCTCATCTGGCTAGTCCGGAATTGCTTTCGGAGGTCGATGCGATGCGGGGTGGGGTTTTGTATCAGGCAGTGCCTATTTTTTATTCTTCTCGAATCCGGCAGCCGCTTAGCGGGCAGACGCATGTCGCGTCACGAGGTCACTGATTTGTTGGCGGCGCTCCAGGATGGGGACACGAAGGCCGGCCATCGACTATTCGACCTTGTCTATTCGGAGCTCCACGACGTTGCACACCGGCAACTTGCCGGCGAACGACGGAACCACACGCTTAACACGACGGCGCTCGTAAGCGAGGCTTATCTCAAGTGGGGTGGACGGCCGCCTGACGTCAAGTGGTCAGGGCGGCGTCACTTCTATGCCATCGTTGCTCGGGCCATGCGTCAGATCCTCGTCGATTATGCCCGGACTCGCGGACGTGAGAAGCGCGGCGGTGGCCTTCCTCTCGTTACCTTCGTCGACAACCTGTTTTTCGACGTCTCGAAGGCAGACGAACTCGTGGCCCTTGACGAAGCGCTGAGAATGCTTCAGGCGATTAGCCCGCGGCAGGCGAAGATCGTCGAGTACCGTTTCTTCGCCGGCCTGTCCGTTCGAGATACGGCCGACGTGTTGGAGATCTCCGTTGCGACTGCGAATCGGGACTGGACCACCGCCCGCCTGTGGCTAAAACGGGAAATAGATTCGATTCTGCATGACGACCGGGCAACGCCATGACCGACCGCTGGGAGTCAATCCAACGAGTTGTCATTACTGCACTCGGAATCGATCATGATCGGCGGGAAGCGTTTGTCCGCGAGCAGTGCGGTGACGACTTGGAGATGGTTAGCGACGTGCTGTCCCTGCTCGCCAAGGATGAGGCGACCAGCGTACTGGACGGATCGCTCGCAGACATTTGGATGCCGCCGACGAGGAGTTACGTAGGACGGCAGTTGGGCCATTATGAGGTGAAGGAGAAGCTGGCCAGCGGCGGTATGGGCGTTGTTTACAAGGCCGTGGACAAGAAGCTCGATCGGACTATTGCGCTCAAGTTTCTCCATCCCCACTTGGGCTTCGATCCCAAGGCGCGTGCAAGGCTGATTCGGGAGGCTCGGACGGCCTCCTCGCTGGACCACCCGAACATATGTACGGTGTACGAGGTGGGCGAAACGTCGGAGGACGACGTCTTTATCGCGATGGCCTTTTATGATGGCAGCACGCTCGACAAAATGTTGTCTTCCGGTCTACTGGATCAGGCCGCCGTTCTTGACATCGTCTCGCAAGTAAGCACCGGGCTCTCTCACGCTCACGCAGCAGGCATCTCCCATCGGGACATCAAGCCGGCGAACTTGTTGGTCACTGAGAGCGGACTCGTCAAGATACTCGACTTCGGAATCGCCAAGCCGGAGTCTGGCACTACGACATTGACCGGCACGGTCGGGACGCTCGCATATATGAGTCCCGAGCAGCTTGACGGGATTCCGCCCGACCCGAGGACAGATATCTGGTCGCTCGGAGTCGTCTTTTTCGAGATGCTTGCGGGAGAGCGT
>JAHHLP010000370.1 GCA_018679295.1 Rhodothermia bacterium | reverse complement strand
TCCAAACCCCTTCTCTGGACGCCTGCATGTTCGTTTTTCGCAGGCCGTCCGGTCGGCAGCGATAGATGTGTTCGATGTAATTGGTCGGCGTATTGCACGGACAACGACGGACGACGTCTCAACTACCCTTTTCACATGGGATGGCGAATTTTCAGATGGGACGTCAATGCCTTCTGGCGTGTACCTGTTCCGAGTCCAGGCGGAGTCCGTTGACGGGTCACGTGTCAGTCATTCCGCGATTGCTGTCAAGATACCCAGTTGAGGTACGGCCTGTGAGAATTGACCGTTACTATGAGGTTGTCATGGGTATGCCCGAGGCAAACGAAGACTTCCCGTTTGGTCCTGACGTTGCCGTATTCAAAGTGGGCGGTCGAATGTTTGCCACACTCAACGTTGATTCTCCTCCATACCGCACCAATCTGAAGTGCGATCCCGCCCGTGCTCTGGAGTTAAGAGAACAGTACGTATCGGTTCTGCCCGGCTACCACATGAACAAGAAGCACTGGAACACGGTTGAACTAGACGGGGATGTGCCGGACGATGTCCTCGTCGATCTGGTCAGGCATTCTCACGAACTGGTGGTGGCAAAGCTGCCGCGAAGCCTGCGTCCCCAGGCCTCTTCTCGAAGCTGAGGTATTGAAGCTGAGGTATTGTTGACCGATTCACCTCCCGCGGTACTGTACTGCGACAACCATCTGCTCACAGTGGCAAAGCCCGCTGGACTGCTCAGTCAGGCGGACCGCACCGGTGATCCGGATCTGCTTACGTGGTGCCGGTCATACATCGAAAGGCGTTACAACAAGCCAGGACGTGCCTACATCGGGCTTGTTCATCGCCTTGACCGACCGGCTTCCGGTGTGATGGTCTTTGCAAGAACATCGAAGGCTGCCGCCCGCCTTGCTCGTCAGTTTCGCGAGAGGACCGTTGTCAAGAGGTATCTCGCTTGGGTAGAGGGCTCTCTGCCTGGCGCCGGTACCATGAAATCGTCGATACGAAAGCGTGGAAAAGGTGTCGAGCAAGGAAGTGAGGGTGATCTCCGCTCAGCGGCCGCCGTTCTATCGTGGCGCTCGCTCCACGAGTGGAATAACCGAACGCTTCTCGAGGTCGATTTGCAAACCGGTAGAAAGCACCAAATTCGGTTTCAATTGGCAGAGGCGGGTCATCCGATCATCGGCGACTTCAGATATGGATCCGAAATCGAGCTCGACGGGCGAAACATCGGCCTTCATTGCTGCTATCTCGAAGTCGATCATCCGACACGAAAGGAAAGAGTTGGGTGGTGCGCGATGCCGCCCCATTCATGGAATCTGCCGAAGCCGCTGCGCGATACAATAACGACAAGGCTGGAAGGATGGATGCCGGATACCGGACATAGCTAGTCTTTTGCATCGACCCGATATGTCTCGACCCCTTCAGCGCAATCTCGCGGAGAGGGAACAACGCACAACGAATCATCTCGAAACGGATCGACGACGATTGGCAGGTAGTTGTACGTCTCGAAAGTGCCTTTTCCTCGTTGGTTGCGCACGCTTATGGCGCTGCAGAGTTTGGTGTAGGCGCCTGGTCCGGCCACTATAAACTTCGCCCCGGCGCCACCTTCAGCGAGTTGCATGATTTGCTGGTCGACTCGCTCCAGCAGTCTATCAACGCTTGCAGATAATTCCACTATAAGCATGGCGTGCAACGGTTTGTATAGTCAGGATTGAAGTAGTGGTTGAGGATTTATCGCGAAATCCACTGAAAAGGCACTCATGATCCTTACCCAAGTGCCGATCAAGTGCGTAATGTACCCAGTGACAGCGGTGCCATCGCGGAGTGACAGCCGCAATAGCAGACGCGCGACATAACGGCTGTTGGCTTTAGTCTCGTTAGTTCAAAGCGCCGCTGTAACCGATGGTTTCCGATATCGCACGGATGGGAACGCAGGGCAGCAGTTTGACAAAGCAGGTTTCCAGAAGAATGACACCTCGCCAGTTCTTATTGCGTTACAAACGTGATCCACGGGTGCAGTCGGGAGCTTTCTTCCCGTCCGGTCCGGTGGATGTGACGCAAGAAGACCGGATCGGAGTCGTTCTGTTGAATCTTGGAGGCCCGGCCAGCCGCTCCGATGTCGAGTCGTTTCTCTATCGCCGTTGGATGGATCCCGTTTTGGAACGACTGCGAATCCGGCGCGGTCGACACGTTTTAGTAAAGCTTGCCGCAAAGATCGGTGCCAGACTGTTGTGGAAGGACTACGAGCAGATTGGTGGCGAGTGTCCGATCAATAGACTCACGCGTGAGCAGGCCTCGGCGCTTCAGGAAGAGCTGAACGGTGGCGCGTCCAGTGCGCACGGAATACGGTTCAAGACATACATCGCCATGCGATATGGGTCGCCGGATAGTAACGATGCCCTACGTAAGATGCGTTCAGACGGCATTACGCGCTCGATTCTGCTGCCGCTTTATCCGCAGTATTCGATGGCCACCACCGGTTCCTCACTGGCCTACTGGTTCGCGATGACTTCGCGTGACGCTCAACCAATCTCAACGACGGCGGTGGTCGAGTACGCAGCGCATCCAGGCTACATACAAGCCTTGAGCGATCGAATCGATCAAGCTCTCCAGCGCGTGCCTCGCCGCTTGCGTTCTTCCACTCACGTTGTCTTCTCCGCTGAGCACCCCTCCATTGGTGGGCACTTCAGGGGCGAGGATTCCTTTTGCGCTCACGTGCGGGAGACAATTCAGCGCGTCATGTCATCGCGCGAACAAACACCCAGTCACCTTACGTATTTCGACGTGCCGCAGTCGGAGACGTACAGCGGCCATCCCGAAACACGCCAGGTTCTCAAGGAACTCGGAGCTGAAGGCGTCAGGTCCGTGGTCGTCGTTCCGATCGGCTTGGCCACCGATCACCTTTGGACGGCGTACACATTGGACATCGCGTTGAGGCAAGAGCTGCGCGAATCGGGCATTGAGTTCTACGAAGTCACCAGCGCCCTGAATTGCCATCGTCAGTTTATATCGGCTCTTGCAGACATTGTCACGGACCATATCCGTATCGGCACTGGATCGGCTGCTCACCCGCGACATCGTCCGGGCGGGACGGCCGGTCGGCATTCGGCGGACGCCCGCATGCGTAACGAGGAGGATGCACGCTGTCATGTGTGTAGCCCGAGCATACGCGCACGCGAATGGAAGGCCGGAAGCGGGTCCGCAGGTCAAGTCTTGTAGTGTTTGAGGACTCGACACAACTTCTGACCGACAAGCTTCTTAGGACAATGGCTGCGGTCCCGTTCGGGCAGTCTGTCCTCGTGCAGGCGGACAAGGAGCTGGCCAAGAACCTGGATCGGCTTGGCTTCGCTGTTGCTCGTGCAGTGCCTGGACACTCGTTTGCGGATTCATCCTTCGAGTGGGGCGTGGTCGTTTTGAAAAACGCATCATGGATCGAGTCTGTTGATGCGGCCGTAAGGATTTCCAGAAAGGTCCGCGATGGAGGCTGGATCTTTGTTGGTACCGTTAGCGACTCTTTCCATTCAACCGCTGAACGTGCTGCGAAACACCTCCTGGACGCGATCGGCGAGGGTTTGGCGGTTGCCGAGGAAGCGACCGTGCTAGGAGGTAACGGTGACTTTGCCGTGAGTGCGATTCTGAGGAGGGTTAGCCCCGCGACGCCCCCGTAGTTCTAGACGGCTTCTGCGGAGAAGTATTTCTGCAGGTCGATGAGGGTCCCTTCCGAGGTGTTCATGTCCTTGACGATCTCTCCTCGCTCGAGGATTGCGATTCGTTTGCACACATCCGTCACGTGCAGCAGGTCATGACTCGAGACAATCATTGTTGTCCCCATGTTCTCGTTGAGCGTTCGGAGCAACGCCTTCAGCCTTATCTGAGACCGAGGATCGAGATTCGCGAACGGTTCGTCAAGAA
>JAHHLP010000301.1 GCA_018679295.1 Rhodothermia bacterium | reverse complement strand
TTGTTCCTACGTCTGGAAAGGGGCGGTCTCGAGCTCCGCTCCGGAGAGCTCTGCGGTGGATCCGGTCTGGGGCAAAAGTGCGTCATCGAGGTAGCCTCGAAGCTGCGCCTCGTCGACATCCATGATGAGGTTACCCAGTGTCGCCACGGAAATCCGACCGGTCTCTTCCGATACCACAACGACGAACGCATCCGTCTGCTCGGTCAGTCCGACGGCGCTGCGATGTCGAAGTCCCAGATGTGGGCTCAGCCTCATACTCGTGGAGATGGGAAGGATGCAGCGAGCGGCTTCCACATTCTTGTTCCGGATAATGACGGCTCCGTCGTGCAACGGATTCTGAGAATAGAAGATGGTTACCAACAGGTCTTTGGAGACCCGCCCGCGAATGATCGTCCCGGTCTCCACATACGAGCGCAATCCCGTCGAGCGCTCAAAAACGATAAGTGCACCGATGCGAGCACGGCTCATCTCCAGCACTGCATCAACTACCTCGCTTACCATCTGATTCTGAGCCGGCGAATTGACAAAGCGTCGAACAAGCGGATTCTGCCCAAGGAGTAGAAGCAGCCGGCGTATTTCCGGTTGAAAAAGAATAATCACGGCGAGGACAATGACCTCATTCAGCAGACTGAAAAGCGACTTGAGGATTGTCATGTCCGCAACGCTGACAATAATCTGAATCAGGTAGAGCGCAACGATGCCAAAGAATATTTGAACGGCAATTGTACCCCGCATGAGCAGGTACAATTTGTAGAGGACATAGGAAAATATTCCGATCTCTACGATGTCGATCAATCGGATCGGAATGATCCACTGGAAGACGGTTACGGCGAGAGACATCGGCGCCTTTCGTGCTCAGGTCGTTTGGTCGACACGGTCATCATGTCGATCGGTAGGTCTAGACGGAATATAACCGCTGCCGCCATCGCGATTCAGGAGCTTGCGATCGCTGTGATGGCGCGCAAGAGGTCTGCGGTTGGCTGGATGTCATGCGTTCGAACGATCGACGCCCCATTAAGTACGGCCACCGCGGTGGCTCCCAGGGTGCCGAACAGGCGGTCCGGAACGTCCGCGATAATCCCACCACGTTCGAGCACTTGCCCGATCGTGGACTTGCGCGATATACCGACCATTACGGGCCCGGCGATTTCGGTGAATTGGTCGACATGTTTGAGCAGACGCAGGTTGTCCGTCACCGATTTTCCGAACCCGAACCCCGGGTCGACGATCACGTCGGCTACGCCGGCCTCCCGAGCGAGGTCAACCGAGCGCGACAGTGAACTCCTGACCGTTTCCACCACATTCGCATGCTCGACTTCCTGCGGGAGGGCGCCGGGCGTGCCCACCGAGTGCATAACGATGAGTGGCGCCTGTGCAGCGGCCGCGATCTCGGCTGTCTCGACGTTGTAGCGAAGGCCGGTAATGTCGTTGATGATGTGCGCCCCGGCGTCAAGTGCGGCTTTGATTACCACCGGTTTGTAGCTGTCGACTGATACGAAGGTGTCCGGAAACCTTGAAAGAATCGCTTCGATGATCGGCACAACGCGCCTGATCTCCTCGTCATTGGTGATGGGTCGCGCTCCTTCTCCATACGTTCTCCCCGTAGGCCTGGATGACTCGCCGCCGACGTCGATGATCGTGGCGCCTTCGTACACCATCTCCTCGACGCGTCGCAACGCCTCATCCATTCTCATGAATCGTCCTCCATCCGAGAAGGAATCCGGAGTGACGTTGAGTATGCCCATTATCACTGCAGCCGCCGATTCGTCAGAGCATTTCAGCTGCCGCCCCCGGCAGTTGATACTGCGAACGGTGATTTCGTCGGAGGAGGCCCTTGAGGAATTCGACATCTTCGCTAGAGGATTCTGGATCGTCGGGGGAGCGCACGTTCGCGGTTGACTGAGGACGAAAGCAAGTTACGAGCCTGATGTTTGAATTCCGTGTTCAGATTAATCGTGGCGACCTTCCGGGCGAGTCGGGACCAGTTCTCGGTCGTTACAGCCTGTAGCCTCACTGTCTTGCGCGGCCGAAAGCCGAATAGGACGCACGACCTTTGTCCCAGGCTGGAGCTGTTTCGACATGACTGCTGTACTAAACAAGATCTTCGACTCGCTGCCACTGGGTTCCCTCGCCGGCGTACGCAGTTCAAAAGCCGACCCTCCCGGCGTTCAGGAGAAGCTCCTCCGACAACTGCTTACGCGGGCTTCCGACACGCAGTTTGGGCGCGAGTTTGGGTTTCAGGAGATAGGTAATGCGAGCAACGTCGTCCGAGCGTACCAGCGCCTCGTTCCGCTCCATGAGTTTGAAGATCTGAAACCATATTTCGACCGCGTCCGCCGGGGTGAGGCGGACGTTACCTGGCCGGGAACGTTCACTGATTTTGCCGTCTCGAGCGGGACTGCCTCATCCGGAAAGATCCTTCCGGTGAGCCGGGAGACGCTGGAAGGAAACAACCGATTCGGTGTGGGCACCGCCGTGAACTACTCAGCGCGTTCCGGCAATGTATCGATGTGGTTTGGCAAGATGCTTAGCCTGCCCGGGCGCATTGAGGAGGACGGCGAGGGGAGTGGGAGGTTAATTGGGGAGGTCTCGGGTTTGCAGTCCAAGTATTCCCCGTCGTTCATTTCGCGTATCTACCAGGTGGTCCCCAACGAAGTCCTTTTTATGGACAACTGGGATCAGAAGCTGGATGCTGTCGTCGAGCGAACGCTCGATGAGGACGTGCGCGTTCTGGTGATGGTGCCGACCTGGGCCCTCGTTCTCTTTGAGAAGCTGATCGATGCACATCGGTCGGCCCATGGCAGCAACGCGTCGACTGTGCACGATGTGTGGCCCAACCTCTCGGTCTTTTTCTCGGGAGGAGTGGCGTTGAGTTCGTATCGGGAGCTCCTCGAGCAAATGATTGGTGGTCCCGTCGACTTCATCGAGAGTTATGGTGCGTCGGAGGGTTTCTTTGCTTTCCAGGATGATCCTCGCCGCCGGGACATGCTTCTGCACCTTGACAACAACGTTTTCTATGAGTTCGTACCCCTTGATCAGGTAGGTACGGACGACCCTGAGCGAAGAACGGTTGCCGATGTAGAAACCGGTGTCCGGTATGCTCTCTACGCGACGACTTGCAGCGGGCTCTGGTCGTACGCGGTGGGCGATGTGGTTCGCTTCACAGACCTGGATCCACATCGGATTGTGGTTGCAGGCAGGACAAGTGAAATGATCGATCGTTATGGTGAGGCGGTGTTCGGGGAGGAGGCTCGCGAGGCCCTGGAGGAAGCCTGTGAAGCCGTCGGAGTCCGGTTCACCGACTATCACATTGCTCCCCTGGAGGCCGATCGAGGTCGCCTTCCGGGTCACCAGTGGCTGATCGAGTTCGAAAGGGCGCCGACTAACCTTGAAGGCTTCGCACAGCTAATTGACGAATATCTTCAGAGCGTTAACAGGCACTATCAGATTCGCCGCGAGGCCAAAGCATTCGCGGGCCCAACGATCACTCCGGTGCCCCGCGGGACGTTTGTCGGGTGGCTGGAGGCATCGCGCCCACGCGTCAGCGCGCAGACGAAAGTTCCAAGAATGAGTGAGGAACGGGAGATTGCCGACCGCGTTCTACGGTTCGCCGCCGAAAAACGGGAATAATCGTCGTTATAACGTCATTGATTCCCGGGAACAAGAATGTTTCCGAGAGCGTGAGCGGTAGTCGCCTGGACGCTCTCAGCGCAAATCAACGCGCGTGGCGAATCGCGCTGTCAACCAAAGCGTTAGCGGTTATCGACATACAGTTACAAACCTAACGACACGAGCCATATGTACGTCCCCCGCCAGCAGCGCATGCTGGACCAGTATCTTCAGGAGATCGGGCAGATTCCACTGCTCAAGCCTGAAGAAGAAGTTGACCTGGCCCGCAGAATCAAGCAGAACGATCAGGATGCGTTGCACAAGCTTACGCGTGCCAACCTGAGGTTCGTGGTTTCTGTGGCGAAGAAGTATCAGGGACAAGGCCTGACGCTTGCCGACCTCATCAACGAGGGCAATTACGGTCTGATCAAGGCCGCCCAGCGCTTCGACGAAACGCGCGGCTTCAAATTTATCTCGTACGCGGTTTGGTGGATTCGGCAGGCCATCCTGCAAGCACTCGCCGAACAGAGCCGGGTAGTACGTCTGCCGCTCAATCGTATTGGGACGATATCAAAGATTCGGAAGACGAGCGCGAGACTTGCTCAGGTTCACGAGCGGCAGCCCAACATTGAGGAGTTGGCTGACGAACTGGAAGTCGACGTAGAGAAAGTCCGCGAGGCAATGCAGCACACCGGTCGCCATCTCTCG
>JAHHLP010000154.1 GCA_018679295.1 Rhodothermia bacterium | reverse complement strand
GTTATCGATTTGGGCCTTCTGAAGCCTGCCCGAATAATCGACATACACGGTCTTCGTTTCCGTGTAGAAGTCAAAAACCTCCCAACCGCCCTCGCGGTGACCGTTGCCCGTAGCCTTTACGCCGCCGAACGGCATGTGCGCTTCCGCGCCGATTGTGGGACCGTTGACGTACGTAATGCCAGCCTGTATGTCATGCATCGCCTTAAACGCCAACGCCACATCCTTTGTATAGATGGACGATGACAGGCCGTATTGAACATCATTGGCCAGACTGACAGCCTCGCCGTATGACCCCACTTTCAGTACGCTCAGCACCGGGCCAAAAATCTCCTCGCGCGCAATTCGCATGCGTCGCGTTACCCCGGTGAAGATGGTCGGCTGAAAGAAGTTTCCGTCGTCGAGACCCTTGCCAGTCGCTCTCTTGCCGCCGATCAACACCTTCGCGCCCTCCTTGACACCGATCTCAATGTATCCGCTCACCTTTGTAAGAGCCTTCTTGTTGATCAGCGGCCCGACGTCTACGTCCTTGTCGTTTCCATAGCCGAGACGAAGCTTGCCGGCCGCTTCGGCAACCATTTCAACAAACTCATCGTGAACGTCTTCGTGGATGATCAATCGGCTGGTTGCTGTACACCGTTGGCCGGTAGTGCCGAAAGCTCCCCAAAGAATCCCCTCGAGCGCCAATTCAAGATCTGCGTCGGGAAGCACGATCATCGGATTCTTGCCTCCCATCTCGAGCGAGACGCGTTTGTTCAAGCGTCCGCAAGTCTCGGCGATTCGACTGCCTGTTTCCGTGGAGCCCGTGAACGACACAGCGTCGGTGCCGGGATGGGATACAATCGCTTCACCTACATTACCTGCGCCATGAACGAGGTTCACAACACCCTCGGGCACACCGGCCTCCTCAAAGACCTTAACGAGCAAAGTGCCGCTATGGGGAGCGTCCTCACTCGGCTTGAAGACCACACTGTTTCCGCACGCGAGCGCGGGAAACATCTTCCAGGTTGGCACGGCGACCGGAAAGTTCCATGCTGTGATTATCCCGCAAACGCCCAAAGGTCGCCTGATGCTCATGTTGAACTTGTCCGGAAGTTCAGATGGCACGGTGTGTCCGAACAGACGTCGCGTCTCCGATCCCGCGTAATAAGCTGTATCGATCGCCTCCTGAACGTCTCCCTTTGTCTCGAAGAAAGGCTTTCCCATCTCACGAGTCATCTCGAAAGCGATGTCACTCTTTCGCTCAGTCAGCAAGTCCCCGATACGTCTCAGGATGTCGCCCCGCTGAGGGGCCGGCACGCGCGACCACTCTCGCTGCGCTTCGCGCGCCGCCGTGACCGCATTGTCGACGTCCTCGGGTGACGAGTCCGGAAACTCGCCAATGACGTCCGAAGACTTGGCGGGATTTGTGTCTGTAAAAGTCTGGCCGGAACTGGAGTCCTGCCACGTGCCGGCTATGTAGTTTTGAAACTTTTTGGCCATCTTGGAAAGTCGCTAGGGATTCGATAGGAGGTCTTCGGGGTCGATGTCCTTCGGCTGCAAGATACGAGGTGTCGCCCCTACGGATGCGCGCGGAGGCAGGCCGAATCATGTTCCGGCTCCCGCATCCGTCGATCGAGCGAACCAAAAGGGTGCGAGCCTCGTCCAACATCAACCATTTCCGATGCGTAAACGATAGTACAGGCATGTCCGCAGATAACCTACAAAGCTACCTTTCCGAGCGGGTAAGGACTGTTCCTCCTAGCGGAATCCGCCGCTTCTTCGAGATTGCGGCGACCATGGAAGATGTCATCACGCTTGGGATTGGCGAGCCCGATTTTGTTTCGCCGCAACCCATCCGCGACGCGGCCTGGAAGTCGCTCGAAGACGGAAAGACGGGGTACACGTCTAATGCCGGCCTCGCCGAGTTGCGCGACGCCGTATCAGCAGAGCTGAACCGACTGTACGGCGTCCGATATGATCCGGCACGTGAAATACTGGTGACAGTAGGCGTAAGCGAGGCCCTGCAACTGGCGATGCTTGCGGTCCTGAACCCCGGTGATGAGATCCTCATCCCGGAGCCATGTTTTGTGTCGTACGGTCCAGCCGCAATCTTCGCGGGAGGCAACGTTGTCTACGTTCCGACGTCGGTTGTGAACGACTTTCAGGTGACCGCCGAGGACATCGAGAAGAGGATTACACCCAAAACGAAAGTAGTCTTCCTGGGATACCCCAACAATCCGACGGGAGCTGTGCTGCGTCGTGAGACGCTTGAGGAGATTGCCGACGTCGTCGTTCGTCACGACTTGCTCGTGTTCTCGGACGAGATTTACGATCGCCTCGTGTACGGTGACGCATACAAAGACGGACACACGTGCCTTCCTTCCATTCCGGCACTGCGGGAAAGAACTGTACTCCTGGGCGGATTCTCCAAGAACTACGCGATGACGGGTTGGAGAGTCGGCTACGCGTGCGCTCCCCCGGCAATCTACTCGGCCATGTACAAGTTGCACCAGTACATCATCATGAGTGCTCCCACGCCGAGTCAGTACGGCGCGATTGCGGCGATCGAGGATTGTCAGGACGACGTCGAACGCATGCGCGAGGCCTACGACAGCCGTCGAAGAGTGCTTGTGGATGGGCTTCGCGAGGCAGGGCTTCCAACGTTTGAACCGGAAGGGGCTTTTTATGCTTTCCCTGACATTACGTCGACCGGCTTGTCGTCCGAAGACTTCGCGCAGCGTCTACTCGAAGAAGAACACGTCGCTGTCGTACCGGGCGACGCGTTCGGTCCAAGCGGTAGCGGTTTTGTGCGTTGCGCCTACGCGAATTCCCTCGAGAACATCGAACAGGCGGTACTGAAGATTCAACGCTTCGCGCGGCGCCATCAGGAAAGACTGCAACATGCGTGAGACAGACAGCCTCCGCGTGGTGGCGTGGGTCTTTTTGTGCGGAGTCCTATGGGCTGGCTGTTCTTCGGGACGCGTAACCGAAATCGAACCTTCGGGCAGGATTGAAGTGGCCGTCATGCCCGCACCATCCGATGTCGAATCAACACCCGACGGAAAAGGACCGCCCACTGCCGGCAGGGTTTTTCCCAGGTCCTATCGAGTCTATCCAAGGAGTTCAAAGCCGGAGTCGGTTCCCGTTTCCGGATACGATATCCTTCACACGGAGCTGGACCTGGAGCCAAACTTCGCGACGCGAACCGTCGATGGTAACGTCGTGCACGAGTTAGTGGTGGTCGCCGAGTCGCTGTCTGTTCTCAATCTTCACGGTGAGGGCCTGTCAATTCATGAGGCACTGGTGTTCGCGCAAGACAGTGTAATCGAAGCGAAGTGGCGTCTCGTCGCCGAAGATCTCATCGGCATCGAACCCGGTGTCACGCTACGCGCCACTGATACTGTGTTTGTGCAGCTGGCATATTCGGCGCGACCGCACCTGACCGGGGTCAGAAGAGGTCTTCACTTTGTGGACCCCGATGGCATCGATCCTGCTCGCCCCACACAGATCTGGACGCTGGGACAGCCGCAAGATAATCGGACGTGGCTTCCGACCTGGGACTATCCCAATGACAGGATGACGTTCGACATCACGGTAACCGTTCCCGATTCTCTTCAGACCTTCGCCACCGGAACACTTGCCGATCAGGAAGTGGATTCCGACAACAAGCGTTCGGACCGAACTGTCCTAAACGTTCCCCAGCCTGCATACCTTATCGGGTTCGCGGCTGGAAGCTTCGCGACCATGGAGGACGAGTATGTCAGCCAGGTCGGTAAGCGAACAATGCTCCTGTACAACGCCGAACCTCGTTCCGCGGACTACCTCGAGCTCATTTTTGGCATAACACCGGATGTCATGAGGGTGGTCGAGCGCAAGACGGCCGTCTCATATCCGTTCGAGGACCTCAAGCAGACGGCCGTTAGAGATTACACGGCAGGCGGCATGGAGAACACGACTGCTGTTCTGTATGACGATCGCATTCAGCACGACGAACGAGCACACCTCTACTACACCGGGCGGGATCTCGTCGTCCACGAGGTGGCACATCAATGGTTTGGCGATTACGTCACCTGCCGAAGCTGGTCGCATCTCGCACTCAATGAGGGATTTGCCAACTTCTTCGAACAAGTCTACCTCGAGGAGGCGGTGGGGTCGGCCGAGGCGCAGGAACACAGGATCCTCGACCGGAACGAATACCTTGAAGAGGCCTCAATTTTCCGGCGGCCCATCATCTGGGCAGACTATTCCGACCCCAATCTCCTCTTCGATTCGCACTCATACGAAAAGGCAGAGCTCGTTCTCAATACCTTGCGCTTCGAGATCGGCGACGAGGCCTTCTGGAGCGGTGTAAGGAGATACCTTTCGTCCAATGAGGGATTTGTCGAGATCGCAGACCTCAAGGATGCCATGGAGCGGTCGACGAGGCGGCCGCAGACTCGCTTCTTCGAGCAGTGGTTTATGGAACCCGGTCACCCCGAGCTGCTCGTCGATCACGGTTACGATGACACCTTCGGTCTCTACGAGGTTCGGGTGCGGCAGGTCCAGGACACATCGCTGTTTCCGGTGTACACGCTCGAGGCGATAGTCGAGCTCAACTACGAAAGCGGCGCCGCCTACAAGGAGCGTATACGCCTCGCAACTGCCGACACCACGTATCGCTTTGGGGTGGCAGGTCGAATCTCGTTTGTCCGATTCGATGAGGGGGACCACCTGCTGGCGGACATCAAGGAGAGGAAGCCGATCGAACAATGGTTGGCGCAGGCCGTCACGGACGACGAGATGGCTTCAAGACATGATGCCGTCATGGCCCTGGCTGCCACGGAGCCGGATCGGAATATCGGAACGACTCTGATTGACATCGCAAGTCAAGACGATTATGACCTCGTTCGGATGGCCGCGCTGCAAGCGCTCGAACCTTATCGGTTGCTTCCGGAGGTAGTGGTGCTCGCCCGGCGCATGGCGCTTGAGGACCCTTCGGCCCGTACGCGGCGTGCCGCGGTTCACCTCCTCGGCCAGCCGCGCGATCCGTCGGCCGTAGCCGTACTTCGAGAGGCGCTGCTTGATGATTCGTATCACGTAGTTGCCGAAGCGGTATCTTCGCTCGCGGAACTGAGGCCGACAGATTTTCTGAAGAACATCGCACCTGTTCTTGACCTGCAGTCATGGGAGCAGGTCGTTGAGCTGAGCATACTGGATGCTCTTTCAAATGTCCCTTCGCCCGGGGCACTACTTTATGTCGAGGGGCAGCTGGCCCCGTCTAAACCGGAGCGGCTTCGAGTTGCAGCCTTGACAACGCTCTCGTATCTCGCTGAGAGTAGTGACGAATTGAAAGAACGAGCGGAAGTCATTTTGGCCAGGCTGTCTGATGATGTTCACGAGTCTGTCCGTAGCGAGGCAGTGCGAATACTGGAAGCGCTCTAGTGTTATTGCTTCTTTTCATCTCAGGCGTAATCGCTCTTGTCGTGCACGTGTTGCTCGGATGGCCATGGAGCATCCTTGGAGGAGTTGCGGCTGGCTGGCTCGCGCCTCGCGGTGGCTGGTGGCGCGGCGCGCTGGCCGTTGGTATGGCATGGCTCATCCTTATCGGCTACAACTTCATTGTAGCCAACGGTCCGGTCCGCGAAATGCATAGGGTAGTGGCCGGCGTCGCCGGCGACCTTCCCGGCTGGACCATTCCGGGACTTTCGTTGTTCGTTGGAATCCTGATTGGGGCTGCAGGCGGCCTGGTTGGCACCAGCCTGGCTAGAGTGGGGGCCCGTCGAAAGGAGCGGACAGTCTATCAGTAAACATGCACGAACGTAATGACAGAAGACATCGCTAAACTGTTAGAGCGCGTGGACGCGCTCGGGAGGTATCTTTGACGTCGACGGACGCCAAAGTCGTATCGACGAACTCAACGAGAAGAGGCTTGACCCCGACTTCTGGAATAATCCGCAGGAAGCCAAGCTGGTCGAGCAGGAGATAGCAGGCGAAAAGCAGTGGGTCGACGACTGGCAGCAGCTCAGCCGTGCTGCGGAGGACCTCAAGACCTACGCGGAGTGGCAGAATGAGTCGGACGACGATCTCAGTTCGGAGATCGAGACCGAATCGAGCAAGGTCTCGAAGCTGCTGGACTCCCTCGAACTCCGGAGCATGCTCAGCGAGCCCGATGATGTCAGGAACGCGATCTTGACCATACACCCAGGTGCCGGAGGCACCGAAAGCCAGGACTGGGCGGAGATGCTACTGCGGATGTACACCCGATGGGGCGAGCAACGCGGCTACAAGGTCGAGATGCTCGAATACCAGGAGGGGGACGTCGCCGGCATCAAGAGTGCCTCTATTCGGATCGCCGGCTCGATGGCGTACGGATACATCAAGTCCGAATCGGGTGTGCATCGCTTGGTGAGAATCTCACCGTTCGATTCAAGCGGTCGGCGCCATACATCATTCGCCAGCGTCTTCGTCTATCCCGAGATCGACGACACGATCGAAATCGAGATAAAACCGGACCAAGTTGAGATGCAGACTTTTCGATCCGGTGGAAAGGGCGGACAAAATGTGAACAAGGTGGAAACGGGTGTGCGCCTGATTTGGACCGGCACCTTGTCTGATGGCACCGACGAAAGAGTGGTAGCTGAGTGCACGGAGGAGCGTAGCCAGCTGCAGAATCGAGAAAGAGCCTTGACGATGTTGAAGAGTCGGATCTATCGGCTTGAGCTGGCCATACAGGAAGCGGCGAAGTCGGAGATGGAGGGAAAGAAGAAGAAGATCGAGTGGGGCAGCCAGATTCGGTCGTACGTCTTCCAACCCTACACCATGGTGAACGATCACCGAACCGAGACGAAGTCGTCGGACATTCAATCGGTGATGGACGGAGACCTCGATGAGTTCATCAAAGCCTATCTTTTGCAAAATACGACGGCCTAGACGCAGTCAATTGATAATTCACAATGGCTTTGAAGTTTGACTTCCTCGTACTGGGCAGTGGGATTGCCGGTCTGTCGTTTGCGCTTCGTGTCGCCGAGCACGGCACTGTCGCAATTGTGACCAAGAAGCAGTCGGCCGAGTCGAACACGAACTACGCGCAGGGGGGAATTGCGGCTGTCCTCGGTGAAGAGGACTCATTCGAAAGTCATATCGAAGACACACTTGTTGCCGGAGCGGGGCTGTGCGACCCACAAACAGTTGAGGTGGTCGTGCGGGAAGGTCCCGAGCGGGTTCGTGAACTGATGGCGCTTGGGGCGGAGTTCTCCCGCCAAAACGGTCGTCTTCACTTTGGCCGCGAGGGTGGACAC
>JAHHLP010000113.1 GCA_018679295.1 Rhodothermia bacterium | reverse complement strand
GCTCTCGAGCGTGACAAGTGTGGTGAAGTGACGCAATCGTCTGCGCGTTTGAATCGTGCCCTCTATGCGGCGATGCGTAGGCACGTCGATTCCGGATATGCGGTCGTATCGAAGTTCCGCCTGGAGGGAAGATCGCTGTCCCTCTGGATTGAAAATCGTACGACTACCAAGTATTCGACCACTCCCTTCTGCGAACCACAGCGTAACGCGGTCAATGTTTGAACGCCTGTTAACGGGAATGAGGTCAATGCGATACGCTGCTTGGTTCTCGAATTCCTCGCGCGCGGGTGGTCCGGAAGGTTGCGTGGCCAGTAGCGCCCGCAGTCTCCACCCACTGAACGCGTTCGACGCCCTCGCCAGTTGTCGGCTGAAACGGTCCCATCGCTCCTGGAAGTCCGCCAGACGGCGGGGCGGTACCCGGCGACCGTCAAACTCAGCTGACAGCAACTCGCGCTCATACTCACGTTCGTCGGGGAATCCGGTCACACGGGAAACCGTCGCCGCTGTGTTCTGACCAAACGGATTATCGAGTGTGCGCCTGGATCGTTCGCGAAATTCAACGCGGGCGACTTGATCCCACGCCTCCAACTGGGTCTGAACCCAATACCGATAGTACTCGGCCTCTTCAGGCCCCGGCTGAGCCGCTGCCAAATCGGCCCACGCGAGGAGGGGTAGCATTAACAGAACCGGTAATCTGCTGCGCATCTATTTATCTCTGCCATTACCGTGATTTGTGACTCATTGTATCGGCGCGCACAGCCGGAGGTTGTCACGAAAGTGTGGAGGAAGTATCGGGAATTGTACTCGCGGCCCGAGGGCACTTCTGCTGAGCTTATATTTTTCGCGACGCAGCTGTGGCTGGCGCCTAGACCGAGATCCATAGTTGCCGATAAGATAACAGTCGACATTTCATTTTGATGATTTGCGCGAGGCAAGCATGCAGTACATACTCCTCGTTGAAGACGATCCGGAACTGAGCAGTCTTGTATCGACCCGCCTTCGTGACTCGGGCTATGAAGTCCGAACCGCAGAAACGGGAGTTGAGGCGCTTGAGGCTGTCGCTGACCGCACCCCCGACCTTGTACTTCTGGACATAATGATTCCGGAGGTAGACGGTCTAGACGTGTGTCGCCGGTTGCGGGCCGATCATCCTCTCCTGTATATCATCATGCTTACGGCAAAGGCACAAGAGATAGATCGTGTGGTGGGCTTGGAGGTTGGCGCCGACGACTATGTGACTAAGCCGTTCAGTCTTGAGGAGCTGGTTGCTCGGGTGCGTTCTGCCTTGCGGAGAGTTCGCCTGACACGCGAAAAAGGGGGAGAACCCGATGAGGAGGAGCTGAGTCCTCTCATTTTTGATGTGCTGCAGGTCGATCCCATGCGGCGTCAGGTTAGTCTGAACGGTGATCTTGTTCACCTGACTGTTCGGGAGTTCGACCTCTTGTACTTTCTGGCGAGAAATGCGGGCCGTCCCTTTACCCGAATGCAGTTGCTCGATCGTGTGTGGGATATACAGTATGAGGGGTACGACCGCACCGTAGACTCGCACATACAGCGCTTGCGCGCCAAAATCGAGGCCGACCCGGGCAACCCACGGTTTGTCAGAACGGTCTGGGGCGTCGGTTACAAATTTCAAGAGGACGAATGACGACCGAGGACACTCCGATCCAGGCTGCGCCACGAACGCGCGGAAGTGTTTTTTGGAAAGTCGCCCTGCTTCTCGTCGGTGTACAGATACTCGTCGGACTGCTGGCGGTGAGTTTCAGTGCGTACTTCGCATTGGACGCCAGCCTCGATCTCGTTCGCAATAGCTTGCGACTGCGCCTCGACGGGCTCGCAGAAGAAGTCGAATTGCGGGTCCCGACACTCGACCAGGGATTGGAGGAAGTGCCGCAGGCGCTGCTCAATGACATCGCGACCCGGTTTCCGGATCCTGTCACGCTGGTCGCACCAGACGGATCTCCCGTCATCACCGTAATGCCGGATGCCCTCTTATTTCCGGAGTCAGACTCGAGAGAAGACCCCATCGGGCTGTCGCCACAGGTCGCCCAGGCATTGGAATCAGGCGATGTCGTAATCGAAATCGGTGACGATGAATCGATGGGCATCGCGCCGATCTACGATCCCACTGGATTTCTTGCGGGCGGCTTGGTGGTGCATCCACTGACCAACTCAATAGACAGGGAACTCGCCGACACGCGCTCTGCCTTTTTCCGAGCATTGACGGCGGTGACGGTCTTGGCCGGCATAGTCGCCCTGCTTATCGGAGCCATACTGACTTGGCGTATCGTCCGTCCGCTGCGGTCTATTGCTGAAAAGGTCGAGCGCATCGGCCAAGGTGATTACTCCGCAAGGCTCTCGGCTGTCCGAGACGACGAGTTTGGGCGATTGGCGGAGTCAGTGAATGTCATGGCTCGGAAAGTGGAGGAGAGCTTTGAAGCGCTGGTCAGTGCGGATCAATTGCGACGTGATCTTGTCGCGAATATCGGACACGATCTGCGGACTCCACTAACGGCCATGCGCGGTTACATCGACGAGGCGGGTCGGGCGCTGAAGGAAGGTGAGCGCGACACCGCAATCGGCATGCTGGAAACGGCCAGCAAACAGACCGTCTACATTTCGGCGCTTGTCTCGGACCTGTTTGAACTGGCCCTGCTCGACCGCCCGAATCCCCCACTGCACCTTGAACCGGTTCCCATGGGTGAGTTAGCCGCGCAGGCGGTCGACAGCCAAGCGGGGCTGTTCGTCGAGTCAGGACGCTCGCTGTCACTGGATTCCGAAGACGGGCTGCCTGTAATTAGAGCCGACGGGGTGAGGCTTTTGCGGCTGCTCAACAATCTGCTGGACAACGCACGCAAGCATGGAAGAGAAGGAGGGAAGGTGCGGGTTCTGGTACGCGGGTTGAGCGGGCGCGTCGAGGTTGTGGTTGAAGACGACGGTCCGGGTATCGAACCGAAGGAACTGGAGTCGCTATTTGAGAGGTATTACCGCGGCGATGGGCCTAGGACGAGACGGGGAAGCAGTACGGGCCTAGGCCTTGCAATCAGTCGGGCCATAGCAGAAGCTCATGGCGGAAACCTCACGGTCACGAGCAAGAAAGAGGAAGGAACACGGTTTAGGTTGGTTCTTCCAGTTGATGGTCCTGAGGGATAGGCCCAAAAAAAAGCCCGACGAGACGGACTCGCCGGGCTGCACTTCGATTGTCGAGGTGCCTTACTTGATCTTAATCGATCGTGGCTTGCTTTCCTCCGCCTTGGGGACGCGGATAGAGAGCACACCGTCCTCGTACGAAGCGTCAATCTTGTCTGAGACGACGGCCTTCGGGAGTTCAAAGGAGCGATAGAAGTGTCCGAATCGTCGCTCTACGCGGACAAAATTGGCCTTCTCTTCCTTCTCCTCAAACTTGCGTTCGCCGCTGATGCTCAACGTGCCGTCCTGATAGCTGATGGTCAGCTCATCCTTCTTCATCCCTGGTACATCGAGATGCACGAGGTACATGTCTTCGCTCTCAGCCAGGTCTACGCGCGGCGTCCAGACCGCCTGGTCCTGGTCACCGTTGCCCTGCGGGAAGAAGCTGTCGAACATGCGATCGATTTCGCGCTGCAAGGAACGCATTTCCGTCGGGGGTGAGAAGCGAATCAAACTGTTCATGACTGTAATACCTCTTTATGTTACGCGTCGGTTGTTTCTCTTGGCATCGGGTCATCCCCGCGCCACGACTTTAATAGAAACAATCGACGTGCCAAGAGGCACGTTGTGCCAGTTCGACAAATCTGGGAAGAATCACCTTGCAAAAATGTCGGAGGTCTACGCACAAATGGCACGACGACCTGCCGAAACGAGGGCCATCTCAAATCTCAACATACGGGAGTCGAGGACGGATCTGACAGGATGCCACACTGCTCGACACGTACAGCTGCAATCTCGTCGCCTCGAGAGTCGGGAGTCATTGGCAGGCAGCTGGAAGTACCGTGCCAGATGCCTCGCCGAACCCTACTCTGTAGCCGTCGCCTTGGGCCCAGCCGCGCAGGGTGACCGTGTCGCCGTCCTCAATGAACTTGCGCGTATCGCCCGCGGGCAGCGTGAGCGGCTTCGTACCCCTCCACGTGCGTTCCAGCAGGCTGCCGAAGCTCTCTTCTGTGGAACCGCTGATCGTGCCTGAAGCGAGAAGGTCGCCGGGCCGAAGGTTGCAACCGTTCACGGCGTGATGGGCCAGTTGCTGAAGCATGTTCCAGTAAAGGAATTTGAAGTTGGAACGCGTGACGACGAGGGGATCATCGCCCGGAGCAGTCAAGCTGGCCTCAAGGTTGATGTCGAAGGCGAAATTGGTTTTCTGCCGAAGGTAATCCAGTGGCGCTGGCTCCTGTGACGGCCCCGGACAGCGAAAAGGCTGCAAGGCATCCATTGTCACGACCCATGGCGAAATGGTCGTCGCAAAACTTTTTCCGAGAAACGGCCCGAGGGGTACGTACTCCCATTTCTGTATGTCGCGGGCACTCCAGTCGTTCACTAGTATCATCCCGAAGATGTGCGACTCGGCCTCTTCGATCGAAAGCGGCGTCCCCATTTCATTGCCGGGACCGATAAAGAATCCGGTTTCGAGTTCATAGTCCAAAAGCCGGCTCGCACCATACACGGGCGGCCCGTCGTCGGGCTTCAGCTGTCCGCATGGCCGCTTAACGGGAGTTCCGCTCACGACGATGCTGCTTGCACGTCCGTGATACCCAACAGGTAGGTGCAGCCAGTTCGGCTGCAGTGCATTGTCTTTGCCTCGGAACATGGTACCGACATTCGTCGCGTGCTCTTTGCTCGAATAGAAATCCGTGTAATCGCCGATCCTTGCCGGCAACAGCATCGCTGCCGACTTGCGATCGACAAGGAGTTGCCCCAGGGTTTCGCTGTCCTCGCGAATACGCGAATCCGTCGTCAGCAGCCCCTGCAGCTGTACCCTGACAGCGCGCCACGTATCCTGCCCGGCTCCCATCAAGGCGTTCAGGCTGCCGTCCTGGAACAGTCGCCGGGAGGCCTGGGGGGTACCCAGAAGACCCTTCTCTTCTGCTACCGTACAGTCGAAGATCTTGTCGCCAATCGCGACGCCAACGTGCCGTTGCGCGCCTGCTGAGCGAAAGACGCCGTACGGCAGGTTTTGAATCGGAAAATCCGACTCGGGTGGGGTGGGTATAAACGATGTCAATTCGTCTGGTCTGTGATCGGGCATGTTTGGGTTGCGATTCGTAAGCGTTCTTCGAAGATCCGACCCGCTAGAGAAGTCCCATGGACCGCAGGTCGTCGCGTGGCTCGTCAAAACTGCAGCTGCCAAAGGACGTTGCAAACTCCTGGCGGAGAACCTGGACCCGTTTCCGGTCTATGTTTAGCTCACCGATTTCAAGCCGGGTGTCAGTAAACACAAAATAGTCTGCCTGCTCGGTCTCGAAGATTTCTCGCAGCTCGCCGCGCGAGAGATCGTACTCCGCAGCCGCCATCGCTCCAGCGAATACATTCAGGAAACCGTGCATCCTGTCTCCGACCGTTTTGCTGAAGTGTCGAAGCGGATGATGGAGGCCGGCGGTGGCCTTGAACCGTATCCCTGTATCGCGACACGCGAGAATAAAGGCAGCCACCGAGTCTGCGTCCGGAATCTCAGGTGGCGTAACCCCGCCGGTTCGGATCTTGAGTGCGGTCCTTGCGGTGCTCCGCTCGCGGTCCCGTTCGAGGAGTTCATGAGCGAGGTCCCGTACGGCCGATGCGTCTGCTGCCGGGCTGATTTCTACAAAGATGTCGAACGAGCCCCCGCTCAAGACGTCGAGCAGTGTTCTCACCGCTTCTCGTCTTTCCCCGGCATCGAGCGCAACAGCGAGAGGGAGTTTGACCTCGACGGCTCGAGTTGACGCGATCTCACCCATGGACGTGTGGAATGCTTCGAGTGCATCACGCAGTTTCATCGTAGCGGTCGTCCATTCCTCGAGCGATGATGACGGCACTCCGAGCACGGAGAACGGATGGCGTTCCTCCGCCGTCAACAAGTCACGGTATGCCTCCAACTCAACAAGCCTGGAAGCGGGACAGACAAACGAAGAGAGCATCCAGCTGTCTTCATGTCGGCGGTACCTGGCAAAATTCCGGATCGCGTTGTCCAGGTTGAGGCTTGCGGGCGGAAACAGGCCGGCATAGTCGACAATACCCGCCAGGAAGGTCCTAACGGTGTCGGAAATTGCAGGGTTGGGCGTACTGATTGACATGTCGAGATCCGGTCTTCCGAAGCCTCTTGGCGAATGCCGCCGTTGCGATGTGGTTTTCCGTGGTGGGCATTCTACAGGGGCCCACCAGAGCATAAAGACGGCGTCCGCGTTGAAGCTCGAACTATTTGCGAAATATTTGAAACCTGTGGGGCATGGTCTTACTTTCGAGATTGAATAACGGCATTTGATTCGCTCGTCACGCCGGCCCCCGCGGCGAGAGACGATTCGAGCCCCGACTCTGACGATATGGAAACAAGGCGGACACGCAAAATGAAGAGATTTTCAACTTTTTTGGCGCTTTTTGTAGGCGTTATGATGTTGGCCGGAGCAAACGGCTGCTCCAGCGACCCGAACGTCGAAGGTGCTAAACTAGATCTCCGCAACAAGGACTATGACCGGGCTCTTGAGAACCTGGAGACGGCGCTCGCCGGGAATCCGGAGAATGCAGAAGCATGGAAGCTCAAGGGCGATGTGCTGGCTGAGAA
Source organism: Rhodothermia bacterium (assembly GCA_018679295.1). Classification (GTDB taxonomy): domain Bacteria; phylum Bacteroidota; class Rhodothermia; order Rhodothermales; family JABDKH01; genus JAHHLP01. The sequence goes on along the minus strand of JAHHLP010000113.1, from coordinate 1,303 downwards.
AGCTGAAACGGTCCGAGACGCGGACGAGCACACGACGCTCGTAGATGAGATGATAGAAGCTTACTCCAGGGCGTCGGACCTTGGCCTCGACGTGTCCCGGGAGATGACAATGGCCTATTTCAAGGAATTCGATATGGGTGGCAAGGCGTTCAACAGGGGCCGCGACAACAGCGACGAATACTCTGCCTCTGCGGTCTTCTTCGCGAATGCGAGCAAGATCTACCCTGACTCTACGGGCCCGTACGTCAACCGCGCGTACGCCCTTATCAATGCAGGAGAGACCGCGATGGCGATTGAGCCCTTCGAGTCCGCTGTTGAGTTGGGCGACGATGATCCGCAGACGTATATCTTCCTGGCCGACTTGTACCGGCAGAATGATCGAGCGGGCGATGCAGTCGTGCTTCTCGAGAAGGCAGGAACGATGTTCCCTGATAACATCGACATTCAGGCGCAGCTGCTGAACGCTTACCAGGCATCCGGTCAGACGGATCGGGCAATGGCCAAGTACGAAGAGGCCGTCAACCAGGACCCGAACAACAAGCTGTATCAGTACAACTATGGCAGCATGTTGCTTCAGGAAGAAATGTATGACAAGGCTGTCGTACATCTCACGAAGGCAACCGAGCTCGACCCGGAATACTCAAACGCGTATTACAACCTTGGGGCGGCCTACATAAACCAGGCAGTGGCTTTCTCGGAGCAGATCAACGCAATCGATGACGATCTCCGCGAGAACCGCGACAACATGTCGGATGCTGATATTTCGGCCAAGGAGGCAGAGATGGAAACGCTTGGACAGTCGCGGCTGGAGAGCTTCTCAAACGCTGTTGGACCGCTTGAGCGGGCGAAGGAGTTGACAGAGGCTGGCGAAGGTCAGGATCTGACCGGCATCTGCCAAGCCCTGTTCTCCGCTTATGTCCAGACGAATCAGGAGGAGAAGGCAAAGTCGGTTCAGGAATGCGCCGGCTACGAAGAGATGTAAGGTCTGGCACGGCGTCTTGTAAACGCAGAGCCCGGGTTTCCCATGGATGCCCGGGCTCACTACTTCTTGGGCAGATTTCGAACGACTCACGCAAAGCATCGCCGCTATGGCAACCAGCTCAGACTCAAAACTGCACTTCGGCACACTCGCCATCCACGCGGGTCAGCAGCCCGACCCCTCCACCGGATCGATCATGACGCCGATTCATCAGACGTCGACCTACGTTCAGTCGGCGCCTGGTGAGCATCTGGGACATGAGTATGCGAGGGTCACCAACCCGACACGTACGGCTCTGGAGGGTAACCTCGCGGCCCTTGAGGG
>JAHHLP010000442.1 GCA_018679295.1 Rhodothermia bacterium | reverse complement strand
AAGCTGTTGAAGTCAATGAAGTTCGGGCTGGCCGGATCCGTTGCGTCAAAGAATTGATCCAGCGAGAAGAGCGTGCTTGACGCAAAGGGTAATCCGAATAGACCGTGTCGAAAGATGTTGAAAGAGTTGAAGAACTTAAAATACTCGAAGTTGCCCCCAACAGTGATGACGTGGCGGCCCTTGAAGTAGCTGAAGTTGTTGGTGAGCTGAATAACGTCCTGGTCCAGGATGTTATGTATCGAAAAGCCCTCATGGCCGATGGAGGTGTACGTTACTCCGTCTTCGGCCAGCTCGATGGTCGGGAAATCTTCGCTGAATGGGTCGCGATGATCGCGGAATATGTTGACGCTGGCGAAGAATCGGTTGGCGAACTGATCCGATCGCGAGTTCAACTCGAGAGCCACCGAGTGCAGCTTGTTGTTGATGCGATACCCGTTCTTTTGAAACGGAAGGCTGGTCTCGTTAGGACCTCGGCCGGTGCCAGCGAAACTCAGAACGAATGGGTGTGGACCCTGCTCACGAAAAGCATTCAGATAGTTGTATCTGAGCGAAAGGTTGTTTCTCTGATTGACGTTCCAGTCGAGTTTGACGAGCAGCTTCTCGTTATCGGTTGAATGTGTGTAGCCCTGGTATGCACCGGGATCATAGCCGTAGGAGTCGATCATGCGCTGACGGATCTGGTCCATAACCGATGCTTCTACTCGAGACTCTCCCGGTCCCGGTGTGCCGCTGGTGTTGGCAGTGAAGTTCGTACCGGGGTCGTCCCGCCGCTCGATCTCGCCGTTGGCAAAGAAGAAGAGCTTGTTCTTGATGATGGGTCCGCTGATCGTGAGTCCGGTCTGAGAGAACGAGAGGTCGGGGTTCTCGAACAGCTTTTCGCCTCGCACCGAGTTACCCACGAAGTTCTCGTTTCGAGTAAAGAAGTAAGCGGACCCCTTGAATTCGTTGCTGCCGCTCTTCGTCACCTGGTTGATGCCGGCTCCCGTGAATCCACCTTCTCGCACGTCGAATGGTGCGACGGACACCTGCACCTGCTCAATCGCGTCGAAGGGTACTGGCTGAGCGTTTGACTGACCACCCGGCTCCGGCGCGTCGAGCCCGAACGGGTTGTTGTAGTAGGAGCCATCCAGCGAGATGTTGTTGAACAGCCAGTTGCGACCGCCGAAGCTCAGGTTGCCGTCGCTGCGGGGATCGAGACGCGTCAGGTCGCGCGTGCTTCTCTTTACAGATGGCAGCTGCTCTACCTGCTGGGGTCCGATGTACGTAGCGGCGCCGGTCCGCGCACTGTTCAGCACCTCGTTTTCCTCAGCCGTGATCAACACGGTTTCCAACTGCACCGCCTGCTCTGCTAGCGTGAAGTCCAAACGGAGGTCCTGCGCCAGACTCAGAAACACGTCTTCCTCGACGTGAGAGGTGAAGCCGACAAATGACGCCGTGACTGAGTAGGGACCGCCCACGCGCATATGCGGAATGTTGTAGACGCCGCCCTGCCGTACAGACGTCCCATACTGCGTTCCCGTTGGCAGATGGACGGCGATAACGTTAGCACCAGGGAGTGGTTGACCCGCCTGGTCGGTTACAATGCCGTTGAGGGCCGCCGTCGTGACGCCTTGCGCCACAGCGTCTTCCGGAACAAGCGCCAGGATTGATGCGGCTAGGATTGCGGAAGTGATAAGAGAATGGTACCAACGGCTCATGACGAGACCTCCGGCGGAAGCTTGTTAGAGGCGACTAGGATTATCCGCGGCCAATATAGAAGGTCTTTTCCTTTTGTGCGTAGTGAAAATGTCCTGCCGGTCCGCGGGTCTTCGCCGAGCGATCCAGTGGCGCCGAGGTCGCGCTCCTACGCGACTATGAACTGAGTCCTGGCACCATTGCGGGTCATTCGAACACCGTGACGTGAGACACCCCATTGGGCAGCGAAGGTCAAAGAGAATTGTGACGCGGTGTAGGCGTTCGCGCAATAAGTCGACGGCCTTTCCGCGGCGTATCTAGGGTGCGTAGATCATTCGGATTCGGCCTTCCGGTCCGCTGCCACGACACGCTCTTGAGGGAGAAATCATGCTTGTCTTTGTTGCTTCACTGATCGCGATAGTCACCCATTCTGTGACCCCAAGAGTGCCCGATTGTCTGTATGTCGCGTACGGCTGTGAATACTACATCTTTGATCTCGGGAATGGGACCGGCGACGCACTCGTCACATGTGACGGTGGAGGTACGTTCAGCTCCTATTCCGGAGCTATGGGCGATTGTCCCGACGGATAACAGCCCGCTCGCAGAATACCCACCTTCAAATCTGAACGATTCGATGAAACACTTTTGCACTTCGGTCCTGCTGATTGTCTTGTGCTCGGCCGGCTGCAAGCCGGCTGTCTGGGAAGACGTGGATTCCGGAGCAGAGGGATCGCCGCTCACTGATGCGACGTTTCGCCCCCTCGGGAACTTCGACGTTGCCGGGTCCGAATCTTACAAGGGCCATCACCCGGCCGCCACGTCCGCTCGCCTCGAACTGCTCGACTCGGTAATGGACCGGGTGGACGAGATTCGCGATGCACTGAACTCTGACGGAACATGGCAAGTGAGGCAGAGGCGCATTCTCGAGATAATGACGGAGCCGGATGTGTCGGAACCGGAGGCTTGGTTCGTAGATCAGATCGGCTCGTCAATGGTACTGGAACGAATTGGCCCTCCGGCTGGACGGGATCCCGTCACCTTTGCCGAAAAGTCGGTCGCCGCGCACTTCCTTAACGTACTCGTTGCACGTAGGAGTCCCAACGCACCCCTGATCGCAGATGCTCTCGAAATAACGTGGGACCTTTGGACGCCTGAAGGGGCGAGATCCATTGCTATGACTGCCGCGGACAACGCCAAAACCTATCTCGAGGCGTGTACTGATTGCGTCGATTCGGAATCAAAATCGTCAGTGGCGGGACGCGACAGGGAATCTCGGTTGATCGCGGAGGGCAGAGTGAGATTGCTTCAGCTTGCGAACACCGGACCTCCGCCAAGAGCGACGTTGTAAGGTAAAACAGAGAGATGGCCGATAATCATCGGGTCCCCATATCCATCGCTCAGTACTAC
>JAHHLP010000211.1 GCA_018679295.1 Rhodothermia bacterium | reverse complement strand
CTTACAAAATGGACTCTCGACCTCAAGCAAATTTTTGTGGAAGGCATCGGGCGCCCTGCGGTTGCGTGAATCCGACTGAGGAGTCAATCGTAGATGCGTATCTTGTGGACCCCCGCCATACGTTCCCACCTTCCACCGACGCGCCCTAATTTCCCGAATGAGCTGTTCCCGACTGATTTCGCTGTCCCGACGACTTGCCCTGATTGCCGGCCTCTTCGGTACCGCTGTGTTAGGAGTCTCATCGACTGCCACCGCCCAGGCCGTCTCACCTCGCTATGGACTCGGATTCAACGTCCTCGCTTCAACCAGTGATGGCGTCGGCATTGGGATACACGGGCGCGCAGCCATTCCCGTAAACTCCAACCTTTCCATCGGTGGGGACGTCGGCGTTACCGGATTCATATTCGGTGGCCGCGACGACGCGAGCTACGCATTCGATCCGCAGGTGTCTCTCATCATCACGCTGCCGGGAACCGACCGAGCAACCTACGTCATGGGCGGAGTCGGGGCCTACATTCCAACGTCGGAGTCCGAGGGCGGACCCACGCTTCATTTTGGAATTGGCCGTGCGCAGCTGATCGGTGAGACCTCTGTCTACTACGAGCTCGATCCCGCGATCGTGATCGAGAAAAGCGAAATACAGTTCAACCTTCCGCTTCGCTTCGGAATCATCTTCTGACAGGCCCGGTTGCCAAGGCACTGCCCCTTACCGGCTAGCATGGCAGGTATCTACATTCACGTCCCCTTCTGTTCGCAGCGATGCTCTTACTGCGACTTCTACTTCGTCACCACGGCGAAGTCATATGCTCCCTACATGCGGGCACTTCAGCAAGAGATCGCCTTTCTCGGACATACGTACGGATCACGCGAGAAGATCGACACGATCTACATCGGGGGCGGGACGCCGTCGCTGCTGCACGGCGACGATGTAACGCTGATCCTGGCTAGTCTCGCCGAGCACTTCGACACCTCCGAGGTGACTGAGATCACCTTCGAGTTGAATCCGGAGGATTATTCAGACGAGTACCTGCGATATTTGAAGCATGCTGGAGTCACGCGCCTCAGCATCGGAGTACAATCGTTCTTCGACTCCGACCTGCAGTTCATGAACCGAAGCCACAGGTCGCAAGAATCCGAGGCCGTTATCATTGCGGCACGCCAATGCGGCTTCGACAACTTCTCCGTCGACTTGATTTTTGGGTTGCCGGATCAACCTACAGAATACTGGGCCGCCAACCTGGAGAAGGCGGTCGAACTGGGTGTGCCGCACCTTTCGACATACGGCTTGACGATCGAGGAAAAAACCCCGCTGCACAAACAGATACAGTTAGGAAAGGTCGTTCCGGTGCGGGACGACGAAGCCGCGGAGCTGTACCGCTTCACGATGACGTATCTCCAGAACGCCGGCTATGATCACTACGAGACATCCAGCTTCAGCCTGCCATCGTATCGATCCCGTCACAATCAGGGCTACTGGCACCATCGGAACTATCTGGGGTTCGGTCCCTCCTCGCACTCATTCTGGTGGGCGGGACTGCCCGCCCGCCGCTGGGCCAACGTCCGGAACCTGAAGAGATGGCAAGCGCTGCTTGAGGGCAGGCACTCTCCAGTGGAGTTGCGCGAGAAACTCGATCTTGAAACACTCGGGAACGAGTACATCATGCTGCGGATTCGCACGTCCGAGGGACTCGATCTCGCGGAACTGGAACACACGTACGGCCTCAGCCTTTACGATGAACGAATCGTCGAACTCGCCTGGCTCGAATCGGAGGGCCTGATTCGGCCGATCCGCAATGACCTGGTTCAGCTGACAGACGACGGCAAACTTCTTACAGACATGGTGACATCCAAACTGGTCACCGGGTGATGTTCAGGAACCGACTCGGAATAGAGATTTGCGCCATCGGTTTGGTGATTGCCGGCATGGCTGTCGGTGGTTGCGGGAAGGACGAGAAGGAAGACAGCGTCCTGCGCGGACCGGAATTCAACGTAGAAGGCATGCTGGACTTCGTACGACCCGATGGTTCTTTGATCGTCCGCATTGCCCTGGAGCTGGCCGAGTCTCGAGACGAACAAACCATGGGGCTGATGCGAAGGCGATCGCTGCCGGCCCGAGGCGGGATGCTGTTCATCTATGATCAAGAACAGCCGCAGAGCTTCTGGATGAAGAACACGCCGATGCCGTTGGATATCATATTCATCGCGTCCGACTCCTCCATTGTCAACATCGCGCGCCGAACGACTCCGCTCTCCGAACAGACGATTGAGTCAACCGGCCCCGCCCAGTACGTGTTGGAACTGCGCGCCGGCTTTGCCGATCGATATGGAATCGACGAATCGGTCAGGATCAAATGGCAGCGAACATGAATGCCTCTCCGAGTGGCGAATCGATGCGCTTTAGCAACATGCTTGCCGGCACCCTCGTCGTTGTTTTGCTGGCTTCGTGCTCGGGCGGCGGGGAGAGAAAACCGGACGACGAGGTGGTCATCCCATTCCGCGCTGATGGCCAATTAGAGATACTGCGCAGCAACGATTCCTACCTGGAGCTCGATATCGAGATTGCTGACTCGGATTCGGCACGGGTTCGCGGGATGATGCAGCGTACCGGATTCCCTCCGAAGAGCGGCATGCTGTTCATCTTTCCATTCGAGGAAATCCAGAGTTTCTGGATGGCTAACACTCCGGTAGCCCTGGACATCATCTTTGCAGACGCTGACTCAACCATCGTCAGCATCAGCAAGTACACACGACCTCTGTCACAGGATAATGTCGTGTCTGATCAACCGGCGCGATTCGTCCTCGAGGTACCGGCAGGGTTTGTTGACTCGCACGGAATCGTGGAAAGCGATCGCCTGAGCTGGAGAAGGACGGTGACCGCGACGGACTAGAGCCCGAAGCTCTCGCCGCATGCACAGGTCCGAGCCGCCTGGGGATTGGTGAAGTGAAATCCTTTTCCCTCGAGCCCATCCGAAAAGTCTAGTTCCGACCCGTCGACGTACAGACGACTCTTCTTGTCCAGGACCAGTGTCACGCCGGCGACCACCATCGTATGATCCTCCGGAAGCAAGGTCGTGTCCCAACCGAGATCATAGGTTAGGCCGGAACATCCACCTGGAACGACAGCAATTCTCAGCATCGTGTCCTGTAGGTCAACGGCTTCCGTCTCCGCGATCTCTCGTAGTCGATGCGCCGCCGTCGTTGTCACTGAAATATTCACTTCAACTGTCTTCCGTTAAGGAGGGACTCGACACTGTTCTGATCCGTGGGATCCAAAGAACGATCAGTGGCCGCGTCGTGTTTCGCCCATCAGACGGGCGGAGATGCGTCTGCCCGACGTCTCCGGCAGGACTTCCGACAGGTACCGGGCCAAACGGGCATTGAATGATCCATGAATAGGCGGCAACCGCCTCGGTGCCTCTTGGTCGTAACCGGCTGTTTACAGTACTTTTGGCCGTCAACTTTCGTTGACAATTTCACCAAAAAAGGCTCTATCAGCCCAAAAAAGCTGAATCATAATACGTGCCCTTGCGTAGATTGAGTCTAAATAAAGATAATTCCCCGTTCAGAGGTCAGCGATTTTGGAAGATCTGAAGTCACGAAACGGTTATAGCGAAACCGACTTCTTGAATGAAGTCGCGGACAGCGAATACGAGTACGGTTTTGTTACCGATGTTCCTTCGGAGAAGGCGCCTGTGGGCCTGAGCGAGGACACCATCCGATTCATCTGGGAAAAGAAGCAAGAGCCGGAGTGGATGTTCGAGTGGAGGCTTCGGGCGTTGCGGCACTGGCAGTCGCTGCATGAGAAGCAGGCCTATCCACGCTGGGCGCACCTGAAGTATCCGGATGTCGATTTCCAGAATATCAGTTACTACGCGGCGCCGAACAGCAAGCCGAAGTACGACAGCCTCGATGAAGTCGACCCGGAGCTGCTGAGGACGTTTGAGCGACTCGGCATTTCGCTCACCGAGCAAAAGAAGTTGGCCGGGGTTGCTGTCGACGTCGTTATGGACAGCGTTTCGGTAGCCACTACGTTTAAGGAGGAGCTGGCCGAACACGGCATCATCTTCTGCTCGTTCGGTGAGGCGATTGAGAATCATCCGGACCTGGTGAAGAAGTACATGGGGTCCGTTGTACCTCATACGGACAATTTCTACGCCGCACTGAATTCCGCGGTCTTCAGTGATGGTTCGTTTTGCTACATACCTCCGGGCGTGCGATGCCCCATGGAGCTCAGCACATATTTCCGAATCAACGAGGCCGGTACGGGCCAATTCGAAAGAACGCTGATTGTAGCGGATCGGGGCAGTTACGTCAGCTATCTGGAAGGCTGTACAGCGCCCCAGCGTGACGAGAACCAGCTGCACGCGGCCGTGGTCGAGATTGTCGCTCTGGAAGACGCCGAAGTGAAGTACAGCACGATTCAGAACTGGTACCCCGGCGACGCGAACGGCAAGGGAGGGATTTTCAACTTCGTCACCAAGCGTGGCATCTGTGCCGAACCAAAGGCCAAGATCTCTTGGACGCAGCTTGAAACAGGAAGCGCGATCACATGGAAGTATCCAAGCGTGATCCTGAAGGGCGACAGGTCAGTCGGCGAATTCTACTCCGTCGCGTTCACGAAGGGAAGACAGCAGGCGGATACCGGGACGAAGATGATTCACCTCGGCAAGAACACGACGAGTACGATCATCTCCAAAGGCATTTCCGCTGGTCGAAGTAACAATAGCTACCGCGGATTGGTCAAGATCAACCGGAAGGCAGAGAACGCGCGCAATTTCTCGCAGTGTGATTCCTTGCTCCTCGGTGACAAGTGTGGTGCCCACACTTTCCCCTACATCGAGATCAACAATCCGTCTGCTCAGGTTGAGCACGAAGCGACGACCTCCAAGGTTGGTGAAGACCAGATCTTCTACTGCAACCAGCGGGGAATAGGCGAGGCCGAGGCAGTAAAGCTGATCGTCAACGGCTTTTGCAAGGAGATCCTCGCAGAGCTACCCATGGAGTTCGCGGTGGAGGCCCAGAAGCTGCTCGCCATCGAGCTGGAAGGCAGCGTCGGGTAGTGGAATTTCAATTTTCAACACACGCAGATAGAACAGAAATGCTTGAGATAAAGGACTTGCGCGTCAACGTCGAGGACACCGAAATCCTGAAGGGTGTCACTCTGACGATTAAGCCAGGTGAGTTGCATGCGATCATGGGTCCGAACGGATCAGGAAAGAGCACACTGGCCTCGGTACTCGCCGGCCGCGAGGAATATGAGATTACAGGCGGTGAAGTCCGCTATCAAGGGAAGGACCTGCTAGATTTGGAGCCGGATGAGCGAGCAAGAGAGGGCTTGTTTCTTGCTTTCCAATACCCGGTGGAGTTGCCTGGCGTCAGCATGTCCAATTTCCTGAAGGAAGCCGTCAACTCGATCCGTGAACACCAGGGAAAGGACCCGCTTTCGGCCGTCGATCTACTGAAGATGATGAGGGAACGTGCCGCTCTGGTAGATCTGAATCCGGATCTGAAGAAGCGCTCAGTGAATGAGGG
>JAHHLP010000012.1 GCA_018679295.1 Rhodothermia bacterium | reverse complement strand
GCCTTCTCGCTGGCCTGGTCCGGGATGGCGCAGGTGTTGGCCATCCAGGCATACCTGACCTTGGGCACTCGCGAAGAGCTGCTCGACGATGCGAGGACGGCGATGGCCAACGCGCTGAGACTCGATCCTTCGTCCTCGGAGGCGCACAATGCCGCCGGCATGATCCGCTTTTACTTCAACTGGGACTGGGAGGGAGCGGAGCGCGGTTATCTCAAGGCCATCGAACTCAATCCCGGAAACGCGCGCGCGTACAACCGCTACTCGACGTTTCTTATCGCGATGCGGCGCAATGAGGAAGCTCTGCAGGCCGCGCGGAAGGCGGAGCAGTTGGATCCGATTTCCACGGGACCGACCCACGACCTTGGGATCGTTCATATGGTGCGGGGCGAATATGCGGAGGCAGTTCGGCAGTTCGATAAGGCCATGAAGCTGCATCCCGATTGGATATGGGGGTACGTGAAGGGTGGCCTGACCGAATCGATTGCCGGCAACGCCGACCGCGCGCTGGAACTTGCCGCAATCGTTGAGGAGAAGACGGACGGGTGGGGGAGTGCCGGGGTGCAGGCCTGGACGGGCGCACTGTACGCCTATGCCGGTCGCCGCGATCTTGCCCGGCGTGCCCTTGATCGCATGCACGCGCGCGCGGACTCCGAGTACGTCGACCCGGTGGCAATAGCGGATGTGTACGGAGCGCTGCGCGACAATGAGAACGCGCTCCGGTACCTCGAGAAGGGGGTTGATGATCAGGCACCCGACGCGGTGTTCATATACGCGCGGGCTCACCTGTTCTATCAAGGCGTAAAGGACACTCCGAGGTTCAAGCAGGTGCTCCGAGCCATGAAGTTTCCGGAGTAGCCGGCATCGGCCGCGGTCCGGCTATGCGGAGGTCATCTCGCCCGCCGCGATACCGCCAGGTTCCGTCTCAGCGTCTTCTACCATCATCTCGAAGACAAGACCGTTTCTGTCATCTGCGACGTCCACCCGGACCTCTGATCCGTCGTGCATCCAGCCGCCAAGTATCTCCTCGGCCAGCTTGTTAGCCACCTCTTTCTGAACGACGCGCTTGAGCGGCCGGGCGCCAAACACGGGGTCGAAGCCTTGCTCGGCAAGCCAGTCCTTCGCGGCTTCCGTTAGGTCGAGGACGATGCCGTGGCTCTTCAGAGCCAGCGACTCGATATGTCGGAACTGGATCTCGACTATTTCGCGAATCTGCTCGCGGCCCAGGGGTCGGAACATGACGATCTCGTCGATGCGATTCAGGAACTCCGGTCGCAGTCGCTTCTTGAGCATCTCGAGGACTTCGTTCTTGATACTCTCCTGAACACGCTCGTCCACCTCGTCGCCGAGTGCTTCCATGCGGTCACGTATGACCTCCGAGCCGAGGTTGCTGGTCATAATGACGATCGTATTCTTGAAGTCGGTCGTTCGGCCCTGGTTGTCTGTGAGGCGGCCGTCGTCGAGCAGCTGCAGCAGGATGTTGAAGACTTCGGGGTGTGCCTTCTCGATCTCGTCCAGAAGCACGACGGAGTAGGGCCGGCGCCTCACGGCTTCGGTCAGCTGGCCGCCTTCTTCGTATCCGACGTATCCCGGAGGCGCCCCGACCAGCCGGCTTACGGTGTGGCGCTCCTGATACTCGCTCATGTCGATGCGGACCATTGCCTGTTCGTCGTTGAATAGGAACTCGGCGAGCGCTTTGCCAAGTTCGGTCTTCCCGACGCCCGTCGTTCCGAGGAAGATAAACGAGCCAATCGGTCGCGACTCTTCCTGAAGACCCGCCCTGCCGCGGCGCACGGCGTTAGACACCGCAGCGACCGCCTCGGGTTGTCCCACCACGCGCTTCGAGAGTTCATCCTCCATCCGCAGCAGCTTGGCACGCTCGCTCTCTAGCATGCGTGAGACTGGAATGCCCGTCCAACGAGAGACGATGCTCGCGATGTCTTCCTCGTCGATTTCCTCTTTCAACAAAGCACCGTTCTTCTGGATCTCGTCGAGCTGCAGCTTCGTCTCGCCGACGGTTTCCTCCAGTTTCGGGATTTGCCCGTAGCGGATCTCGGCGACTTTCCCGTAGTCGCCCTGACGCTCGAGGTTCTCCGCCTCAATCTTCTTGTCGTCGATCGCTTCCTTGGCCTTTTGGATCTTCTGGATGAGCTCCTTTTCGCGCGTCCAACGGGCCCGCAACTCGGTCCGCTGCTCCTCCAGGTCGGCCAGTTGACGGTTGATGTTCTCCAGCTTCTCATCGTCCTTGTCGCGCTTGACCGCCTCGCGCTCGATCTCAAGCTGCCGAATACTGCGCTCAAGCTGGTCGAGCTCTTCCGGCATCGAGTCGATCTCGATGCGCAGGCGTGCGGCCGACTCATCGATGAGGTCAATCGCCTTGTCTGGCAGGTAGCGGTCCGCGATATAGCGGTGACTTAGCTCTGCGGCTGCCACGATCGCTGCGTCGGTGATGCGCACGCCGTGGTGTACCTCGTACTTCTCGCTGATGCCGCGCAGGATAGAAATGGTATCCTCGACGCTTGGCTCAGTGACAAGCACTGTCTGAAAGCGTCGTGCGAGTGCCTTGTCTTTCTCGAAGTGCTTGCGGTACTCGTCGAGCGTCGTTGCGCCAACCGCCCGCAATTCCCCTCGGGCGAGCGCCGGCTTCAGGATGTTCGCGGCGTCCATTGCACCCTCGGCCGCGCCCGCGCCGACGATCGTGTGCAGTTCGTCGATGAAGACGATGATCCGCCCCTCGGCTTCGACGATCTCCTTCACCACGGCTTTCAGTCGGTCCTCGAACTCTCCGCGGTACTTGGCGCCGGCGATCATGGCACCCATATCGAGTGCAACGATTCGTTTGTCCTTCAGCCCGTCGGGTACGTCACCCTGCACGATGCGGATCGCAATGCCCTCGGCGATGGCGGTCTTGCCAACGCCCGGCTCGCCGACGAGCACAGGATTGTTCTTGGTTCGGCGTGACAGAATCTGCAGCACGCGTCGGATCTCTTCGTCGCGGCCGATCACCGGGTCGATCTTGCCTTTCGAGGCGAGGTCGTTAAGGTCTCGCGTGTATCGCTGCAAGGCGTTGTAGCGGCTCTCGGCGTGCTGGTCGGTCACGGTCTGGCTGCCGCGCACGTCTTTCAGGACCCGCAGGATGGCCTCCTTTGTAACGCCCTCGGAGCGGAGCACTTCTCCAACATCGTCCTTTGCTTCTGCGAGCGCGATGAGCAGGTGTTCGATGGCGACGTACTCGTCCTTAAGGACCTGCGCCTCGGCCAGGGCTCGGTCAAAGACCTTCTTCATCTCGGCGCCGAGGTATTGTCCCGAGACGCTCGATCCCGTGACGACGGGCAGCTTATCCGTTGCCTGGTCGACGCGGCTCGAGACCAACTCGCGGCTTGCACCGAGGTGCTGGAAAATCGAATCGACGACACCGCCCTCGTCCTCCAGGAACGACCGCATCAAGTGTGGCGACTCGAGTCCCTGGTGGCTATGTGAGGCAGCTATCTCGGTGGCCCGCTGAACGGCCTCCTGTGCCTTTATTGTAAACTTCTGGAGATTCATATCAATAGTCTATTTCCGTCAATCGCTCTTGTGCCGTAAGCAACTGTGTCAGTAGCCGTTGCCTTGGCCGCTCAAAGTCGATATACACGAAAAGCGTACCACCCCGGATCTGTGACACTATGGCAGGCGCCCACCCCGGCGAATTTCGTTACTAGAGATTAGATTAATCTCACTAAGAGAACTCACGCCCCTTTCGTGGAGAGCCGCGGAACCCCCCTCTAACGCACAAATCTTCGCCAAATGATCAATCGTACTCCTGTACTAGGCATAGCTGTTTTCTTGCTATTGTTGCAGCCGATCGTCGGTGAATTCGAAGCCCTTGCACAAGGCGAAAGAAATGCGCACCTGCTTGTGGACTCACCGGGCGGCGAGATCGTCGCTGTATTCCTGATCTCCGATGGTCAACCCTACTACTCGATCGCATACGGCGACGTCGAGGTGATGGAATCCTCTCGCCTCGGTGTCCGGCTGCAGGATCGTCCGACATTCGAGGGAGATGTCGAGATCGTCGGGTTCGATCGCCGTGCCGTCGACGAGACGTGGGAGCAGCCATGGGGTGAAGTCCGGTATGTGCGAAATCACTTCAACGAGTTGTCGGTAGACCTGAAGGAGAGCAATGGCGACCGTCGCATCCGGATCGTCTTCCGCGTGTTTGATGACGGCGTCGGTTTCCGTTACGAGTGGCCCGAGCAGGAGGGGCTGAATGATTTCGTGATCATGGATGAGCTGACGGAGTTTGCGCTCACGGATGACCACGAAGCGTGGTGGATTCCCGCTTACTACGTTCACCGCTACGAATATCTATACGAACGATCTCCGGTTTCGACGCTGGGCGCCGTTCATACGCCGCTTACGATGGAGACCGCGGACGGGTTGTTTGTGAGTATCCACGAAGCCGCGTTGACAGACTACGCGTCGATGACGCTGGAAGCCAACGGTACGACCACGCTGCAGGCCGGATTGGTGCCGTGGTCCGACGGGACGAAAGTGAAGGCCTCGGCGCCCTTCGTCTCCCCCTGGCGAACAATCCAAATTGCCGAGACACCTGGTGGCCTCATCACTTCGTACCTGGTTTTGAACTTGAACGAGCCGAGTCGAATCGAAGACACCTCATGGATCGAGTCCGGCAAGTACGTGGGCATCTGGTGGGGCATGCACCTCGACAACTGGACGTGGGGATCGGGACCCAAGCATGGTGCCACGACTGAGACCACGCGTCGTTACATCGATTTCGCCGCCGAGCACGGCATCGATGGCGTTCTCGTCGAAGGTTGGAACATCGGATGGGACGGCAACTGGATTCGAAACGGTGACTTGTTCAGTTTCACCGAGCCGTATCCGGACTTCGATCTGGAAGGCGTGGCCGAGTACGCGCGGTCCAAAGACGTCTACCTCGTCGGCCACCACGAGACCGCATTCGGCATCGACAACTACGAGAGGCAGCTGGAGGATGCGTTTGCGTTGTATCGTCGCCTCGGTGTGAAGGCGGTCAAGACGGGTTATGTGGACAACCTGGCTGAACGTCATGAGCTGCATCACGGGCAGTACATGGTTCGACACTACCGAAAGGTTGTGCAAACGGCGGCGCGGCATCAGGTCGTGCTCGACGTGCACGAACCGATCAAGGACACGGGCATCCGGCGAACGTGGCCCAACATGATGACCCGCGAAGGCGCACGAGGCATGGAGTACAATGCGTGGGCCGATGACGGTGGAAATCCTCCGTCCTACGAGACCTACATACCGTTTACGCGCGGGCTCTCGGGTCCATTCGATTTCACGCCGGGTGTGTTTGACTTGAAGCTGGACAGTTCGATGCGGCCTGAACAGGAAGCACGCCCTCAGATGACGCTCGCGAAGGCGCTCGCAATCTATGTTGTGATCTACAGCCCGCTTCACATGGCGGCGGATCTCGTGGAGAACTACGAGGGGCAGCCTGCCTTTAAATGGATTCAGGACGTCCCGGTGGACTGGGACACGACGCTCGTGCTGAACGGTGAGATCGGTGACTTCGTGACGATCGCCAGGAAGCAGCGGGGCGGTGACGAGTGGTACGTTGGCAGCGTGACCGACGAGTTTGGACGCACGTTCCGTATCCCGCTCGACTTCCTCGACGCGGGCCGCGAGTATGTTGCCGAGATCTACGCGGATGCGCACAACGCCGATTGGGAGAGCAAGCCTAACAACATCGTCATCCGCGAGCAACGCGTGGATGCGGATATGGTGTTGGATGTACGGCTCGCGCCCGGAGGAGGGCAGGCCATACGGTTCCGTCCCGCAGCGCAGGACTAGCTGGGCGAAACTGGAGTAGTGGCTTGACTCCCTTTGGAAAATTTGCAACACTTCGGTCCGC
>JAHHLP010000102.1 GCA_018679295.1 Rhodothermia bacterium | reverse complement strand
GGGATGACCAAGTGCGTCATACCCGCGAAAGCGAGTACCCACAAGCCTTTGCCGCCCTCCTGATCCTTGCTATTGCCCTCCTCCCCTCTGCCGCCTACGGCCAGGATGCGGGCGCACCCGCAGCTGCTGACCTTGAGTCTCGCGTGTCCGAGCTGTTCGAACAAACTTGCGCAAGGGCCGGCTGCCATGCCGGACCGGTCGCGCAGATGGACCTCTTTCTTACCAGCAGCCAGTTCTACGCATCAACGGTCGACGTTCCCAGCACGGAGCGCCCGGACCTGAAACGCGTGGATCCGGGCAATCCGGAAGAGAGCTATCTCATGATGAAGGTGAACGGGTCACCGGACATCGTGGGTCTCCCGATGCCGATGACAGGCGAGAAGCTGAGTGAAGATGAGATCCAGCTGATCGAGGACTGGATCCGAAGTTTGCAAGGCGCGGAAGCAAGGCCTGTCCAGGAAACGCCGGAGATCTTCCCATTCGACGGATGGAAGGCGATCAACCTGCCGACGACGCGGATGGTCGACCAGGGAAGCTGGTTGTTCCTCATCTCCCATCGGTTTAATCCAACGATCGGCGACGGCTATGAGGCGTTCTACGGGCTCGACGGAAGCGGCATCATCTTCCTCAGCATGGGCTATGCTTTCTCCGACGAATTCCTCGTGTCGCTCGCACGCAGCAACTCCGCAGACAATGTGGAGCTTTGGTCGCGTTATCGGCTGGGGCGGCAGGGTCGCGACGGCTGGCCGGTTAGCCTTGCGCTTCAGGGAGCGGTCAACTGGGTTACAGAGGAACCGACGGTACAAGATCGCTACAGTGGTGACGCATTCAAGTTCTCCCTGCAGGCCGCTGCAAGCCGCGAGCTCACAGATGGTCTGGGTGTGGCGATCGTCCCGGGTATCATCACGAATCCCGTGGAATCTGTTGATGGCGAGAACGCTCTCGTTACGCTAGGACTGGCCGGTCAGTGGAACTTCCACCGCAACTTGTCGCTGGTTGCCGAATGGGTGCCGATCGTCACCGGCTACTCTCGATCTACGACGTTCGGCAACGACATCCGATTTGACTCGTGGGGGAGCGCATTTCAGATTACGACTGGCGGTCACGTCTTTCAGATCGTCCTGTCTAACAGCGTCGGTTTGACCGCCGATCAGTACATGCGCGGTGGTGACCTGGATATTCAGGACGTGGATGTGCGACTCGGGTTCAACATTTTTAGAGTCATCAACTTCTGACCAGATGTCACGAAAGATCGATTTAGGTAGGTCCGGCCTCTTCCTCGTTGTGATGAGTGCGATGGTCCTCCTGTCCGCCTGCGAGCATGCCGATCCGGTGTCGACCGACCCGCCGGCCCCGACGCTGACGAGCATTCAGAATACGATTTTCAATTCGTCGTGCGCGATCTCCGGATGTCACCTTGGCGCCAATTCGCCGCGTGGACTAGACATGAGTCCGGGAGAATCGTGGGGCAATCTGGTCAACGTTCAAAGCAGCGGTTTGCCGACGACGATACGTGTTGTGCCCGGAGACCCCGACAACAGTTACCTCATTATGAAGCTGGAGGGTGCACCGGGTATCGTGGGGCTCCAGATGCCGCAGGGGCGCGACCCACTTAGCGACTCGCAGATCGAGGCCGTCCGCGAATGGATAGATGCGGGTGCTCTCGATAACTAGCCGGCGGCTGGTCAGGCTGTCGGGCCTCCTAACGATTGTCGCAACCTACTCCCCATCATCGAGGAATCCGAGACTGATCCGGGCTTCTTCATCTTCCGAAAAAAGCTTGAGGAGCATCCGCGCGAATGGTGTCTCGTGGCAAACGCGGTAGAATATCGTCTGACCGTCGCGCCTCGCCTCAACAAGCGCCTTCTCCCTGAGAATTCTGAGATGTCGTGATACGGCAGGTTGCGTGATCTCGAAGATGTCGGCGAGGTCGCACACGCAAAGCTCCCCCGCCCTCCATAAGACGTACAGCATCCGCAATCTGGTTTCATTGCCCACTGCAGACATGTAGGCGGCCAGCGCAACCAGCCGCTCGTTTCCGTACGCGTCCTTGTGGAGCGTCTCAAGCAGGGTCACGTTCGCTTCCTTGCGAATGCAAGTTCGATCATTGACTTCGCGGTTAGCCATTTGCAAGCTGTACGTTTGTACGAGTAGGGAGTCCATCTACGCGCGTCTCATAATGCAGCGACATATGCGCAGCAAACACGAACGATAATTGTGAATGCATCAACATGGTAAGCGCGGAACACCTCTGGGTGCGGACACGCCGAAACCCAACGGCTGCCCGGATGCCCGATCCGAATGTCGCACGGCTAGAAAAAGAATTGTAAGTAGGCAAAATAGGCATGGCTCTGGGCTCCAAACTCGCTGTCGCTCTTGCCCGCAAAGAAGTACACTGCTCCTCCCGCCTCCGCGTTGTCCCCCAGCGAATACGTGAGGGAGGGTCCGACCAGCGCGCTACAATCATCGAGGTTGGCGAGCGTGTAGAAACTCGCTGCCACTAGCGGCGTGACCGCCTTCATCACCGAAACAGCGATGTAGTTGCGGGCGACATTAAACGACCTCCCGTCCAACACCTCACGGAAGTCGTACTTCGATTTGTCCGTCGTGCCCTGACCGTTGTAGTAGTATTCGACAAAGCCGTAATAGTCTCCTTCGAAGCTCCGATCTGCTGTCAGGGTGAATCTGATGTAGTCGGCCCGGTCTCTTGCTGCCGTGTAGGCAGCTTCTCCACGCAAGCCGGCGTCACCCAGGTACCCTGCAAAGTCGCCACCAAGGACCCAGTCGTCTCTGAAGTAGCCGCCCATCAGAGAAACGTCGTACTCGCCAACGTTCGACGATCCACGAACGGCCAGGCTCGATTCGCGTATGTCGTCACCGGCCGCGTAGGCCGCCTCCAACCGAGAGAAATCACCCGTTGCCGCAGCGATGTGCAGTCCGTCTATTCCCGCCTTTTCGCCGAGCTCGATGGCGGCCGGATTGTACGGATTGAGCAGGTCGGTGGGGTTCCACGCAAAGCCGGTCCCCCATGCAACGCGCTGCCGCCCCAATGTGGCCGTGATTGGCCCGGCGTACACGGAAACGAAGGCCCGGAAGATGCGCTGTTCCATACGGAAGCGGTTGGCTGTGGCGAGTTGCCAATCGAGATCCAGCCATTCGCGCCGGTCCAGCTCACGGCCGATGTCAAAGTCGACGGTTCCGATGAAGCTGCCCATAAGCGCTTCAGTATCCAGCCAGACTTCGGACCGGATGTTCGAACCGAAGGCGGCGATCCCCTTCGTGCGAAGTCGCGAAATATCAAGGAATCGCGTCTCGTCAGAAAAGGCCGAAGAAGAGACAATCCCGAGGTTCTTGAAGTAGCCGTGGAACTGGAACGTGTCGTTCTGCGCATGGGCCTTGACGGGCATGCCCAAGCCGAACACGACCACCAGCGTGGCCACCAACGCAAACCCTGGACATCGATCGGTGCGATATGCCAGGTCACTCTCGGCGATCATCGTGAACAATCTTGCCGTCGCGCAATCGGACGAGCCGGCGGGCCCGCTCCATCACCAGCGGGTCGTGGGTCGAAAAGAGAAACGTGATTCCCGTGCGTTCGTTGAGGTCGCGCATCTTGTCCAGAAGTCGCGACCCCGTGACCGAGTCGAGATTGGCGGTGGGCTCGTCCGCGAGGATGAGTCGGGGCCGAGACACGAGCGCCCGGGCCACAGCAACCCTCTGCTGCTGCCCGCCGCTCAGCTCGTTAGGCCGACGGTCGGCAAGATCCTCGTCGATGCCGAGGTCGGCCAGCTCGGATCGTACGCGGCGTCGCCGCTCTCCCGGCAGCACACCCTGCAGGAGCAGACTAAACTCCGCGTTCTCCTCCGCGGTCAGCACCGGGATTAGGTTGAACGCCTGGAAGACGAAACCGAGGTGATGG
>JAHHLP010000087.1 GCA_018679295.1 Rhodothermia bacterium | reverse complement strand
CCTCTCTGACCGACGCGGACGCCTGCGGAATGCGGCGGACGACCGCCATGATCATCGCGCACGTATGCTCAGCGGTTGAAATAGTGTTCCCGTCCGGGGCGTTGATGACGAGAACGCCTCTCCGCGTTGCGGCCTCGACGTCGATATTGTCGACGCCGACCCCGGCGCGCCCAATCACCTGCAGCTTGGGGGCTCCCTCTACCAAATCTCCGGTGATCCGCGTGCCGCTGCGAACAATCCACGCCTGCGCCTCACGCGCAAGCTCCAGAAGCTCGTCGTGGCTCGCGCCCACGCGCACCTCGGTCGTGTACCCGTTCTCCTCGAGTATCTTGACGCAAACGGGGTCCAGGTTGTCGGTGATGAGAACTTGGCCAGCCATGACAGTCTCTCCCATTATCCACTTCTACGAGCAGACGCACGCGATCCGGTCGGCCGCTGGCACGTTCGGAGCACGGCATCAAGCCTAAGGTACCATGCGTGCCGATGCGCCGGGCGACGCGCCACTCGGTATGCCGTCGTTTTCAGACAAAGTTCGCCCCTGAAGACCCTACGTCTCGCGGCAGTCCCGACACAACTAATTTGCACACTACGGGCCGATCACAATTACGCACGCCAAACCCCCGCTTCATTCGCAACCAACCTACAAGGCTGCGCAGGGACTTCATGAATGCCCGATGGCCAGGTCCTCGATCCACCGCCAGACTTCTTCTCTACCTCGTCCCGCGTTGGACGACGTCAGGACAACCGGCAGCTCGAGTCCGATCTCCAACAGTGCCTCCCGTACTGTCCTCTCGGCCGCGTTCCTGCCGTTGGCCGACAGCTTGTCGGTCTTGGTCAGAAGGACTACGACGGGCAGATCTATCGCCCTGTAAAGATCTACGAGTTCCAGGTCTGCATCCATCGGCGGATGCCGCCCATCCACCAGATGAAACAGCAGTTTCAGGTTCTCTCGCGAGCGGAGGTAATCGGATATCATCGCTCGCCATTGCGATCGCTGTGACCGCGACACCTTCGCAAATCCCAAACCGGGAAGGTCCACGAAGTGGAACGCGTCATTGATGAGGTAGAAGTTGATCTGCCGGGTCTTGCCGGGCTTGCTGCTGGTTCGCGCAAGATTCCGCCTCGCGAGGAGCATGTTGATCAGAGAGCTCTTACCAACATTCGAGCGGCCGGCAAACGCGATTTCGGGATGATCGCCACGTGGCAGTCCCGAGATAGCGGCGGCGCCCGTCACGAACTCTGCGGAATGAATCTCGATCACTTGACTCTCGATTTCGCGAGGCGATTTCGCCGCAGCCGGTACAGGAATGGGGGTTCGTCGACGGAGGGACCGCTATCCCTAACGCAAGCCACGCACAGAACCCAGCGCTGCCGGCGGCCCAGCCTAGGCCGTAGCCAAATGCTCCTTCACCGTCGCCCCGATGAGCGCGGGGTTCTTGACGACAGTCGCACCCGCCTCGCCAAGCGCTGCGAACTTGTCCTCGGCGGTTCCCTTTCCGCCGGCGATAATGGCACCGGCATGACCCATCCGGCGCCCCGGAGGCGCGGTTGCACCGGCTATGAAGGCGAAAACCGGCTTGGTCATCTTCTCCTTGATGTACTCGGCGGCCTCCTCTTCGGCCGTGCCTCCAATCTCTCCAATCATGACGACTGCTTCGGTCTCGCCATCTGCCTCGAACAGGCGCAAGGCATCCACGAAGCGGGTACCGATTATCGGGTCCCCCCCAATACCGACTGCTGTGCTCTGCCCGAACCCGTCACGTGTAAGCTGGTCGACCGCCTCGTAGGTCAGCGTTCCCGATCGGGATACTACGCCGATCGATCCCTCTGAGAATATCATCGCCGGCATGATGCCGACCTTCGCCGCGCCGGGCGTGAGCACTCCGGGACAGTTCGGCCCTACCAGATGCGCGCCTTTGCGATGGACATAGTGGTAGACATCGATCATGTCTCCGGCGGGAATCCCCTCGGTGATGCAGACAATCACCTTGATGCCCGCTTCGGCAGCTTCCAGAATGGCGTCCGCGGCGAACGCCGGCGGCACGAATATTACGGCAGTGTTCGCCCCCTCATCGCTGACCGCGTCCGCAACAGTATTGAAGACGGGCCTGTCGAGATGCTTCGTTCCGCCTTTACCCGGAGTGACACCGGCAACCACCTCGGTCCCATATTCGATCATCTGCTCCGAGTGGAACGTGCCCTCACGACCGGTGAAGCCTTGCACCACGAGACGCGTGTTCTTGTCGACGAGAATGCTCATGAACTATGTCCTATTCCTGATGTGACTTGGCGTCGGATCGCAGGGATTCGACCACCCGACCCGCGGAAATCAACGACGCCTCGTCAAAATGCCGGCCGAGAAGCTGCAACCCGATCGGAAGACCGTCCGAGTGAACGGCCGCCGGCACAACCACACCGGGTATTCCGGCAAGATTGGCCGTCACCGTATATATATCGTTAAGATACATTTCCAGCGGATCGTGCGTCTTGCTGCCGATCTCGAACGCCGTTGTCGGCGTCGCGGGTGTCAAAAGTACATCGACCGACTCGAAAACGTCGTCGAAGTCACGACGAATAAG
>JAHHLP010000440.1 GCA_018679295.1 Rhodothermia bacterium | reverse complement strand
AGTCGGGCCGATTCGCGCTTCTGCGCCTCTACGATCTCCGCGGCCGAGACAATGTAGGCGGTACTCTGGCGGCCGATAGCGTCAAGATATCCGCGATCGTCCTCAACGCTCTGGATTTTCAAAGTGTCAAGCTGCAGCCCCAGCAGGCTCAGATCGTTGTCGGCCTCGTCGAGCAGAACCTTGGCAAATTTCAAGCGATCCTCGTTCACTTCCTCAGGTGTCAGGGATGCGACGACACCCCGCAGGTTACCCTCGAGCGTTTCTTTTGCTATCAGCTGGATCTCATCGAGCGACTTGCCAAGCAGCCTCTCAACGGCATTATTCAGCTCCGTCTCTGTAGATGCAATCTTGACGTTCGCAATAGCGCGTACGGCGAGTGGTATTCCGCCTTTGCTGTACGAGTTCGTGACCGTTAGATCGATCGGGATTGTGTTCAGCATGAGCCGATCGACGGACTCGATGATCGGGATTCGAAATCCGCGTCCACCTTTGATGACGCGGTAGCCAACTACCCCTCCGTCCGTCAGCTGGCGTTGCCGACCGCTAAAGATGAGAACCTCATTCGGATGACAGATCTTGAGGTTGGCTCGGACGATGCCTAGTACGGCGAGAATGCCCAGGATCAGTACAAAAGGAACGACAAATATTTCCATCGAGGTTGCTGCCTTACAGTTGCTGTTGACTAATTCAATTCATGGAGTTCAAGTGGGTTTTACCACCTCGGCTACTGATCCATCCATCGCGACCACGACCACCTCTTCGCCCCGGTCGAACGACCGGGTGCTCTCGTCGTCGAAAGATCGAGCTACGAGTTGCAGTCGCTGACCTTTTGAGACGATCGTGATCTTGCCTATCTCAGATCCTTCGAACGGCAGCATTACGGTTCCAGTGGTTCCGCGGATGTCGCCTGCCGTGAGCTGACTGGTAACAGTGCGGTAGCCAACCCGTTTGATTACGTAGTTGCCGCCAAGTCCAATGACCATGCCGGTCGAAAGTGCCGCCACAAAAGTCCACACGGGCGATGCGTCCAACCATGTTAGCAGCGAGCCTGTCAGGCCAAAGAATGCCGCGAACAGAAAAAGCGCCCGGACTGAGAAGAGATCGACGAGGCCGCTTCCGCTCGAGGCAACTCCACCATCGAGACCGGCTACGTCAGTATCAAAGTCGGCATCGACGTCAGCATCGAAGTCGGCATCAAAGTCGGCATCAAAATCCGCGTCGATGTCAACGTCTACATCAGCTTCTCCGTCGCCCCCGAGAATGGAAAGCAGAACAAAGAAGCCGCCAACGATCATGCTAATGAGATAGACGGCATCCATTTCGTCTTCTCCCGGGTGATTGTGAGTGATAGTTCACCGTTCGAGAGTACGCCGATCTTACCCAAAAGTTGGACCATCAACAACCGTCTTGTTCTGTCGGGCAAAGTAGCACAAGGACTCCGATCAGCGCTATGACAGTACGATGTCACACATGCCTCCGACCTTGAACTGCGATCGTCCGGGACAAGCGAGTTTGGATCGTTCGCGACGTAGAAGAAGGTCATAGAGAAAAGGGACACGGCACCATGAGCAAGACCATTGATCTGTCGAGACTCCAGCGATACTTCACCAACTCGGACATCGACTGGAAACCCGTGAGATTCACGAAGGACCGTAAGCGCGCGATGGCGGTGCCCTATTTGACGAACCGTGCGATCATGGACCGTCTCGATGAGGTTTGTGGTCCGGCTAACTGGATGAACCGGTATGCGGAAGGCCCGGGCGGCGGAGTCCTCTGCGGGCTTTCAATTCGGGTGGACGGAGAATGGATCACGAAGTGGGACGGCGCCAGCAACACGGATATAGAGGCAGTCAAAGGTGGTCTAAGTGCCAGCATGCGCCGGGCGGCGGTGCAGTGGGGCATCGGCCGGTATCTCTACCGGCTGCCCGCGCAGTGGATCTCTGTAGACGAAAAAGGGCGCTTCCTGCAGCCTCCCAGCCTGCCGCCCGCGTTTCATCCAGGATACTCCGCGATGGATGAGGAGGGGGCATCCCTCCGGCCCTACTCGGTAAATCGGCCCGTAAATCGGCGACAGACCCGACGCATGGCGGCGGCGGGATAGTCGAAGCGTCGTTCTGATCAAATCAACCCGTGCCAAGCAGATACTCCAGCGGTCTCCATACCCGAGCACCCCACGCACTCTCGTTGTGGCTGTCGTTCGGATATCGACGCCACAGCAGGTCATGCCTCTGCTCAAACTGCTTGGACCGCAGCATCTCCAACATCTTGTCCACGCCTTCCTGCAATCGCGTGTCGAGTTCGTCTCCTCCATTGTCTATGTAGAGCTTCTGACTCGTGCCTTTCCATTCGCGGCCCGACCCGACCATTTCCACCACGGAGGGTGGGAAATACGGGGAAAGACAGGCGGCCATCGAGAAGACTTCCGGATGATGCCAAAACAGGAGAAAGGCCGCCAAGCCACCCGAGCTGGATCCGATGACCGCCGTGTTATAC
>JAHHLP010000452.1 GCA_018679295.1 Rhodothermia bacterium | reverse complement strand
GGAGAGAAGCTAAGGCGCTACGTACCCATCGAGCAGCGACATGGCGGTCTCGTGGCAGCCTTGTAAACTCGTCCGAAGGAACCCGCGCCAG
The DNA here is from genome assembly GCA_018679295.1 of Rhodothermia bacterium. GTDB lineage: Bacteria > Bacteroidota > Rhodothermia > Rhodothermales > JABDKH01 > JAHHLP01. Next base: position 7,167 of record JAHHLP010000452.1, on the reverse strand, counting down.
CAGCCATAGCAGTCCGGGCAAAACTTTCTCTTCTAGACGTGGCCCTCGAGTTCGGTGACGAGGTCCTGACGCACGGAGGCGGACAGGGTGTCGGCGTCGACCTCCGCTGCTCCGGCTCGAACCGGCTGAGTTCGTTGGCTTTCGTCGTCATCAGCCGCCGCTTTCCTGAAGGCCGAAACAACCACCAATGCGGCGGCCGTTGCTGCCGACGTCACGACTATTGCGCGCAAGAATTTTCCCATGGCCGTCTTCTAGTTTACCCTTGGCTTCCAGAGTCCTTCGCGATAGACATGGCGGATGTCCTCAAGGACCTCCCGGTCAATCAGCAGTGACTCACCCGCCGCGACGTTCACACTCTGAACCGGCGCGATGCGAAGGTCGTAGTTCTCCCATCCCATGTAGTCGACGAGTATCTGCTGAAATTCAGCATCCACGGTGCCGTCGACGGGCCCATCATAAAATCCCCGCTCTTTCCAAATTCGCTGCAGTTCGGTCGCAATATCTGCTGAGACAGGAATCATATTAGCCGGGTCAGACTGAGTGAAGTAGAGATTGTTCAGCTGATAGAGTCGCTCTAGTTCTGCGATAGGGGTAACGTGGTCATAGACGGAGATGTCGATGAAGTTATCCATCCCGTCATAGCCTGCGCCGTCTCGCACCACGAGAAGGGCGGCGCTTTGCTCGCCCCGTTGATCCCCTCCAGCCTTGCCTCCCGCCACCAGGGCCGCAACCAGCCGGTCAGCAAGTGACCCTTCCGTGCCTTCAAACGTTGTCGCGAGCGCCTCAACCGTTTCGGCTGAAACCAGGATGTTACCCTGAGCTGCGTATCCCTTCCCCACGATCAGCTTGCCGGCCTCACCAGCGATCGACGATTTACCTTCTGCACCAACGCGCCCACCGGCCCACGGAAATGTACCGGTGCCCGTCCAAGACGCGGCATTCCCCTTTGCATCGACCATTCCGACCTGTCTCTCCTGATAGTCCGGATCGTTCTGCATTAGGATCCGCAATGCTTCCTCTGCCGAGGCACCATTAGCCATTAGCTCAAGGCCCTTGATTCCATAATCGAGTTCGGCAAAGCTCTGAGTCGCGACCGCGCCCACTCCCGCCTTGGCCCACGGCACGATTGGACGAACATTGGGAAACTTGCTTTGAACCGCAATTCCCAGATCGCCGTTACCGGGATCGAATCCTACAATCGAGAATGTGCTGACCAGGGGCGATCTGTCAGCCACGCTACCCGACAGGATTAGCGGGACACCCAGGATCGTTATCCAGGCACCGATTGACGCAGAAATAAATTGCCTCATGTCTTCGAAAGTTGGGCTGTTGGCGCAGATTCCTCTTAAAGTGGCCATCATACGACGAAAACACAACATGCCCGACTCAAACAAATTCGGACCTGCATCGTTCTTTCATATTCTGAATAGGATCACGATCTACACAAGTGTATGCGGCTGTTCGCATCGACGATAGGGCTTGCGGTTTTGGCAGGATGGTTCGTTTCGACGGCAGAGGCTCAGTCGGACCACAGCTTTGAAATTGCCAGAGTCAAGTATTCTGGAGGAGGTGACTGGTACGGTGACCCTGAATCGCTGAAGCAGCTTCTGTCTTTTGCGAGAAGCGAAACCTCTCTGTCCGTGTCCCCGGAAGAAGCAGTAGTCGAGCTTTCAGACGACAAGCTCTTCGCCTATCCCTACCTCTACCTGACGGGCCACGGAAACGTGCGCCTTTCTGAGGCAGAAGCACTTCTATTGCGGAGATATCTATTGGGTGGCGGGTTTCTGCATATAGACGACAACTATGGCCTCGACGAGCACATTCGGCGAGAGGTAAAGAAGGTCTTCCCGAATCGAGAATTTCGCGAACTACCATTCCAGCACCCGATCTTTTCCAGCCACTACGAGTTTCCGAATGGCTTGCCCAAGATCCACGAACACGACGGCAAGCCCGCGCAAGCTTTCGGAATTTTCGACGACAGTGGAAGGCTCTGCGTTCTTTATTCGTATGAAAGTGATCTGGGTGACGGGTGGGAGCCCGCGGAGGTCCACGACAATCCTCCCGAAAAACGCCTTCAAGCATTGCGAATGGGAGTTAACATCCTCACCTATGCCATGACGAATTAGCTTCTCTATCACCCTTTGGAGAATCGAAAATGAAATGGTTTTGGATCTTGTCGGCAGTTGTTCTCGGGCTTCTGTTCCTGACCAATCCGGACATGGATGATTTCAAGGTCTACATTGCAGAAGAAGCCAGGGACCTCGTGCGGGAGCAGGCGGGAGCGCCGGGTCTCGGAGATATTCTGAGTGACGGTGCCGCTCAGATGGCAGAGGGATACGCCGATCAGGTAACAGAACACAAAGACTACTACCTGTTCAGCACGTACAAGATCAATATTGCGCCTAGAAACATATCCAAACGAACATGGCATTTCCTTGGAATAGGGGGCAATTTTGTCAACCTGACGCGGTTCTACGACAAGGATTGACCGTCAACCCCACCGTTGGGGGTGAGCCCGGCTAACACAACCACAGACTCAGAGCTCAATGTCCGACCTGCAGCTTCAAGACCCGCTCGTTTTCGACGCCATACAGAAAGAAGTGGAGCGACAAAACGACGGGCTCGAATTGATTGCTTCCGAGAATTTTGTCTCGCGCCCTGTTCTCGAGGCAATGGGATCCCCGCTGACAAACAAGTATGCAGAGGGGTTGCCGGGCAAGCGTTACTACGGCGGCTGCCAGTACGTAGATATTGCTGAAGATCTTGCTCGCAGTCGTGCCCGCGAACTCTTTAGCTGTGACTGGGTGAACGTACAGCCTCACTCGGGTGCCTCCGCCAACGCAGCCGTCTATCTCTCATTCCTGCAGCCAGGCGACACCTTTCTTGGGCTGGACCTGGCACACGGAGGTCACCTTACGCATGGAAGTCCGGTCAACTTTTCGGGCATCCTATACCATGCAGAGTACTACGGCGTGGAGGAGCAGGGACCGAACGCGGGCCGAATTGACATGGACAAGGTGCGGGATAAGGCCCGGTCGGTACAGCCTAAAATGATCTCGATCGGAGCCAGCGCATACCCTCGAGATTTTGACTACGAGGCCTTCCGGTCGATTGCAGATGAAGTCGGCGCGTTTCTTTGGATGGACATGGCACACACCGCCGGCCTTATTGCGGCGGGTCTTATGAATGATCCGCTTCCATTCGCTCATGTGACGTCCACCACTACGCACAAGACCTTGCGCGGCCCACGCGGTGGCATGCTCCTGATCGGGAAGGACTACGAAAACCCGTTCGGAAAGGTCGCACCCAAGAGCGGACGGGTGAAGAACATGAGCGAACTCCTTGATTCAGCCGTCTTTCCCGGCATGCAGGGTGGCCCTCTCATGCACGTGATAGCGGCGAAGGCTGTTGCCTTCGGTGAAGCCTTGAAGCCTGACTTCAAGGACTACAGCGCTGCGGTTATTGCGAACGCCACGATAATGGCTGAGGCGTTTGTGGAAATGGGCTATGACGTTGTCTCCGGAGGCACCGACAACCACCTGATGCTAATTGATTTGCGCAACAAAGGAGTGACTGGCAAGGAAGCAGAGGAAGCACTCGAGAGAGCAGACATCACGGTCAACAAGAACATGGTCCCGTTCGATGACCAGAGTCCGTTCGTCACAAGCGGAATTCGTATTGGAACCCCGGCCATGACCACGCGCGGGCTCGGCAAGGATGAATTCCGCTACATCGCACGACTGGTTGACCGGGTCATTACGAATCGCACTGATGAGGACGTACTAAGAGATGTTCGCAACGAGGTCCACGAGCTTTGCGGCCGATACCCGCTCTACGACTTCGTCGTGGCATAATCACCGGTCCGCCCTGGTAAGTAACGACACAATAATTCTAGCTATCTAAACGCTCCAGATGGGCAGCGATTCTCTCAGTCAGGAAGCAGTCGGCGACCTCGTGTCGCTTGGCAGACGGTTGTACGACCTTTCTCTCGTTCGGAAGGACCAGGAGCCGATCACCGACCCGAGGGGCCAACCCATCGGATGGTTGCTCGATACACGCATGGCAATGCTCGACGCGCAGATGTTTACCGAGATAGGATGTGTCCTGGCGGAGCGGCTTGCTGCAAAGGGCATCTCCCAGATCGTTGGTCACGGCTTCGGTGCCTATGCGCTTGTGGGATCCATCCTCAGCAGCCCGAAGCATTCCTACCTGAAGGGCGGTTTCGTAAGAGATCAGAAGAAGGCGTACGGCAGAAAACGCATCGTCGAAGGACCCGTCAATCGGGGAGAGCCGGTTGCCCTCGTCGACGACATACTGAATTCCGGCCGGAGCGCGGCCAAGGCGTTGTCGCTACTTCGCGCGCACGGCTTTGAGGTAGCGGGGCTTTTGACACTGTTCAACTTCACATGGAGCGGTGGTCGGTCGAGACTGGAAAAGGAGGGTCTGTGGGTTGACTCGCTGCTCGACCTTAACCTCCGTAACGGCAGCGCACCGAGCACTGCCGACACTCCCCCGCCCACCAGCGAGGCGGACCCCAGTAGATGAAAGCCATCACCAAGCGCCTGGCCCGGCGACCAAGACTCAAGAAGGTGGAGGCCGAACCGGTCGATGGCATGACCGAGTTAGGCGAGATGCCGTTTCTCGATCACCTCGAGGAGTTCAGGTGGGCGCTGATCAAGGGCTTTGCGGCCATTGTTCTCGTGACGATCGCGTGCTCTTTCTTCAGCAACTGGATCATTGAGGTCCTGCTTCTCGGTCCCGCTAAACCTGACTTCTTCGTCTACACCGCTCTCGGCATCGAGGCCGATGTGCTGGTACTGCAAAACCGCACCATCACCGGACAGTTCTTCGCACACATCGGCACCATCCTTGCGGTAGGTGCCGTTCTCGGTTCACCCATGTTCGTGTACTTCATGTGGAGGTTCATCGAACCGGGATTGTATCCGTCGGAAAAGCAGGGGCTGCGATTTGCGGCCGTCTTTGCCACGTTCTTCTTCATGCTTGGCATTGCTTTCGGCTACATGGTCGTCACTCCGTTTGCTCTGCAGTTCTTCGCCAACTACCAGATCGCAGATCAGATCATTAATGAGTTCGATATCACCAAGTACTTCAGCATGGTGACCTTCTGGGCGTTCGGCGCGGGGATTCTTTTCGAGCTACCGGTTGTCGTCTATTTCCTGTCGAAGATCGGATTGCTTACTCCCACCGTGATGCGCAAACACCGAAAGTATGCGGTGATCATTACTCTTGTACTGGGGGCATTTTTTACACCTCCAGATCCGATATCCCAGATACTGGTAGCCATACCGCTCTTGATGCTATATCAGCTCTCGATAGGAGTGTCGGGCGCCGTTACGAAAAAACGTCAGCAAGAGCTTGAAGAGGCACTTGCCTGAGCGGTCCGAAGCGACTACCCTTCGAAACGTTGCCGCCGTTGACTCGTCTACGTGGTTACCACGAACCCTTCCGAAAGCCCATGAACGACCTCCGTCGAACAGCACTGGTCTTTGTTGTCGCATCTGCGTTCGGAATTCTGATTGGAGCCTTCTGGCCGCGTGACGACGACTTCTTCGCGATACGCAAGAGTTTCGAGATCTACGGAGGCGTGTACGAAGAACTCGTAGGCAGCTACGTGGATGACATAGAGCCGGAGCGACTGATGCGCACGGGCATCAATGCGATGCTCGCTGAGCTAGACCCGTTTACGGTCTTCTTCGACGAGGCTGACAATGCCGACATGGACATCATTACCCGTGGCTCCTACGGTGGTGTGGGGCTCAACGTCGGTGTGCGGAATGGTCGCATCACGGTTATTGCGCCGATCGAGGGTGCAAGCGGATACAAGCAGGGGGTGCGTGCCGGCGATGTCATCGTTCGGGTCGAACGGAAAGGGACCGAAGATCTGTCGATTTCTGACGTTCAGACCCTTCTTCGTGGTGAACCGGGCACGACCGTCGAGATCGCGGTCGAGCGCGAGGGAACACAGGATCCGATCTCTTTCACATTGACGCGCGAAGAGGTTAAGCTGAACAATGTCTCTTTTGCGGGAACGCTCTCGGGTACTGACGTGGCATACATTCGGCTTGACAGGTTTGCTCACGAAGCAAGTCGAGAGGTTCGGTCTGCCATCGAGTCATTGAGCAACGAGCGAGAGCTTGACGGATTGATCCTGGATCTTCGCGACAACCCCGGGGGATTGCTGGACGCAGCCGTCGAGATTACCGAGATGCTCGTTCCTCGCGGATCTGTCGTAGTGTCAACTAACGGCCGTCTTCCCGAAACGAAGCGGGTCTACAGAAGCGGCAAGGAACCGATCCTTGATGACACCCCGCTCGTCATTCTCGTCAACGAACTGAGTGCCTCCGCCAGCGAGATTGTGGCCGGCGCGGTGCAGGATCTCGACCGTGGAGTAGTGATTGGAAACGAGACCTTCGGCAAGGGTCTGGTTCAGGTCGTTCGAGGCCTCCCCTACAACACGTCGCTTAAGATCACGACGTCCAGGTACTACACGCCCAGTGGCCGAAGTATCCAGTCTGCAAACTATGGCTTCGGGCACGCAGCGAAGGATGAGTCGATGCCCCGCGACGCAGAGCGCTTTTCGACGTCGAACGGAAGGCAAGTTCGCGGAGGTCATGGGATCGAACCGGACGTCACGGTTGACGACAGCCCGTCACCCCTGGAGCGCGCCTTACATCGCAAGGCCGCCTTCTTTTTATATGCGAATCACTTCGCTGCCACGCGTGATTCAGTCTCGCTCGATTTCGTTCCCGATGATGCGTTGATCGACGACTTTGAGTCGTGGTTGGCCAGCCGAGATTTTTCTTACGAGACGGCTGCCGAGCACGCTCTCGATCAAGTTATTGCCAGCTTGACCGCTTCAGAAATCCGTGATGCAGACGATGAGGTGAGGCAGCTCCGTGAGGCGATGGAAGCAGAGAAGCACGCAGGTTTTGCCAGGCATCGTGAGAAGATTCGGGAGCGACTAAGGAGCGAAATAGTCGCCCGCTACCACGGTGAGCAGGACCAGATCCGCTCTTCATTTGATTATGACGAGTACGTGCGGGAGGCGCTGTCCATCCTGGCAGACCAGGAGCGATACAACGAGATCCTCAGCGTCCAGTGACCATGGAGCCATTCCTTATTCTCGCGGGAGCGGGATTGGCGGCG